>JAEORI010000276.1 GCA_016840965.1 Candidatus Thorarchaeota archaeon
AAATGTGCGAGACATCCCCAGATTCACAATCTGGTGTGGTTTTTTTCTAGTGATATCTATTCCATCGAAACGGACAGAACCAGAGTTAGGTCTCTCGAATCCTGAAATCAAATTAAAAACTGTGGTCTTACCTGCACCGTTGGGACCAATCAGCCCTACAATTTCTCCTCGATCAATATCGAAATTAACATCATTGACCGCTGTTAGTCCACCAAACTTCTTTGTTAAATTCTTAACTTCTAATATCAGACCCATTTTATTTTCCTCGTATCATGTCCCATAGATCCTGAACCCGCTCTAGAAATGGATTCATTACGCCCTCTTCTGCAAATCTAATGATTAGAATGAGAATTGAAGCAAAAATCAATAGCGAAGCTGCAGCGAGTGGTCTCAAAAGCTCACTTAGCAATGTGAATAGAAATGCTCCAATGACCGATCCATAGATTGTTGCTATTCCTCCAATTGCAGCCATTATTATGGCATAGAAAGAATACAATGTCTGAAAGACTGCAGGATTCACTGCGGTCGTATCTAGAACAAAGAGTCCACCTGCAATCCCTGCAAAGAAACCACTAACCATGAATGCTATCAATTTGTATACAGTCGTGTTGATCCCTGAGGCGTCTGCACAGGTTTCATCATCACGAATTGACTTCAAAATTGTACCAAGTCTTGAATCGACAATGGCTCGCATGATAACCAGTGAGATAATCATGAATGCTGCGATGATATAGAAAGCCTCAAAGACGCTTGTATTAGAGGGCAGTCCTGAGATGCCCTCTGTACCACCAAGCCATGTCCCTGATAAGAATAAATTCCAGAGAATGAGGGAAAAGGCGAGAGTACCTAATGCCAGATAGGGTCCCTTCAATCTTAGGCACGGAATCCCAATTATCAAACTAAATAAAACAGCATAACCAGCGCCAATAATAAGTGCTAGAATCCAATTAGCATTAAAGAACTTGACAAATGCCGCTGTGAAGTAACCGGATATACCGAAGAATGCTGCATGTCCAAAACTGACCTGTCCAGCAAACCCAGCTAAGAGGTCCCAGCTTGCAGCAAAGATTGAAAGTATCATTCCTGTAATGATGATTTGTGTGAGATACTCATTCCCTGTCATAGGAACAAGCATCAATCCTGCTACACAAAACAGGGTTACGCTTCCTCGGAATGTAAGCGCCCATATTTTGAAACGTGCCACATAAGACTGAAAATCGAACTGAAAATTCATCATTTGCTAGCGCAGCTCCTTCTTTCCTAGCAACCCTTGTGGTCTGACCAAGAGCATCACAAGTATCACTACAATGGGGATTATCACAGAAAATTCTGGACCGATAAGGAAGTCTGTAAATGATGTCGCATATCCCATTGTGAATGCTCCAACGATGCTTCCTGGAATACTACCCATACCGCCAAAGATTGTTACAGAAAATGCAAGTAAGAGGTACCTCCAACCTATTCTTGGGGCGATGAAATTCCCTGGAGCATATAGTACTGCAGCAAATCCAACAAGTAATGCAGATATCATCACAGTTGTCATCAGAACCATATCAGTATTGATTCCAACGAGTTTAGCAGCTTCAAGATCTTGAGATACTGCTCTAATCGACTTACCGATAGTCGACTTATTTATGAAGATGGTTACCAATGTAACAAGTATGAAAGCCCCCGCTAACAGAGCTATAAACTGTGCTGGAAAAGTGATTCCAAGAAATGTGATTGTCCCTGGCACAAAAGGCACTATGTAGTGAGTCTTCGGATCACCAAAGAATTTCACGAACTGCTCAAAAAAGAAGGCTAATGCGAATGTTACTAATACGACACCGATGTGTGATTCTTGTAGGGGTTTCATCAAACCGAGATATGTCACAGCCCCAATCCCCACTACTGCTGCCAGACCAATAACCGCGGCTATCCCAAATCCAACGAGGGGGATTGTCCAATAAATCACATAAGCAGTTATGAGGAAGAAGGCACCGTGAGAAAGGTTCAACAGTCCTCCTACACCATAAACTAGTGAAAAGCCCAATGCCAAGAGAGCCAGCAATGCTCCCTGTACTGTACCATAGATTAGGATTTCTTCAATCAATGTATACACCCCTTATTGCGCCAGTGGACTAAGACATGTTCTAAAACAAGAAACAGCCCCCCTTAAAAAAATGGGGGGATGTTTTAGTCAACTGGTTTGTATAGTTATTCGATTCAATCATTTATGCCCCATGGTGGGAGTTCCAACGTTCCTGTCACTATGGAGTTTGAGTAAAGCAGACCTCCGGTTGAAACTGCATACTTAACACCATCTGACTGCCACTGTGTAAATAACGTGAAACTATAGTTTGGACCCAATTGCAGATCATGACCTAAAGTGAAAGCATCGTTTCCACCTGCTACTTCAAATGGATTATTACGATTCATCTGTTCAAGATAGGGTATGATTAATGTTGAGTTCAATGATTGCGCACGATCAATGCCTTCTGCCAATATATACATGGCATCATAGCTTCCCACAGCAGTATAGAGCGGTTCTGAGCTATAATGACTAAGGAATGCGTCCCAGAATGGGATTGTCTTTGTAGTCTTGTTTGTACGAAGTGTTGATTGTAGAACGACTTCGTATGCGCAAGAACCACCGGTCTCAGCCCAGTAGGTGTCAAGTTGTGCCATTACATCAATACCCGCGATTATACACTTTGCCTGAGCTTGGGCATACTGAGTCTGCATCAGGATTCCTCCCTGAGCGGATATGATTGGAATCGTGATTTGCGCTCCAGCAGCATCAATCTGCGTCCAATAGGTCGCAAAATCTGCAGCCTCGGCTGTGATGGGGTATGCAACTTCTTCCACAACTTCAAGACCATAGAGTGGCAAGTATCCATTTAGAAATAGACCCATACCTACAGTCCAATCAAGGTTTTCGCGAATAATCGCAACCTTTGTAATGTTTTTCCCTGTAACAGCAGTCAGGTAGCCATCCAGATATGCAATGTATGTAAGAAGCGATCGTGCCAATGATGTTGAATTTATTGGCATTGTTCTGAAGAAGTACTTGTATCTGTCATAATCATCAATCACATTCTGACAAAACACATCTGTGGATGCACCTGTTCCAAAGAAGAGCATTTTCTCGTCCATTATGGTTTCTTGATAGGCAAGAACTGATTCCGTTCTAAATCCGCCTATAATGTATCGAGCATTGTCTTCTGTGATTATTTTCGTTGCAGCTGCAGTTCCCTTTGATATGTCAAGTTCTGGGTCTGACTCAGACGTGTCCTCAGCAACGAGTCCAAAGTAGTAGGTTTCGCCGCCTATAGTAACACCGCCAGCAGTGTTTATCTCATCACATGCCAAATATGATCCATACCATGCTCCTTCACCTTGGATCTCCGTCATAGGATCTAGGATTCCCACTACAATGATCCTATCACTTGGAGTTCCAGCAGGAGCACCAGGTGTAACTAGCTGTCCTATGACTACCGCTCCATATGGAGCTGTAGGCATGAACAGATATAGACCAATACCTACACCTGCGATAATAATGACGATGAGAACTACGGCGACAATTTGTTTAGTTTCCATAGAATTCTCTCCTTCATCTCCTCTCCAATTGAGATGTAGTCATCCCTATCAGCATTCGCTCTATTTAAGTATTAGTTAATTTTGGAAACTCTCCTCTACTTCTTGTGATTAACTTCGGACATAAATTCGATTAATAAGCTAATAACTTTGTATTCAATTATAATTAATAAATCATCATTCTAAAAGCGAAGTGTACTCATTAACAGCTTGAGCTTGTTCAACAACAACATTGATGTCCATGACACAGCACTCAAAAGACTCAAATTTGGCACGTTTCAGAGACAATTACAATGACAGAGTCTGAGAACATGAGATGGGATCTCTCTCAACTCGTTGAGTTTGACGATCCTGGTTACATTGAAGAGCAGTTATCTGCCGCTGTAGAAGCGGCCCACGAGTTTAGTAATAGACATCGTGGGAAGATCGTGTTATACAATGCAGAGCAACTACTTGGAATGCTTGAAGAGTATGATAAAGAAGGACTTCGATATGAGGGTGCATTCCTCTACGCACGAAGAATGTATGATGCAGATATGAACAATGATATAGCAAAGAGGTTGGCAGACAAAGCTAGAACTGCCCTTATGACACAGCAACAAGCGCTTGCTTTTATCTCTCTTGAATTAGGAGAATTGCTTACGAAAAATCCTGGAATTATTGATAGTTCGATTCTTAATGATTTTAGACACTACTTGGAAAAGATTAGCAGGTCTATACCATACATGCTTAGTGAAGCCGAAGAAAAAATCATAATTGCCAAAGACAAGAATGGTGTTCGTGCATGGTCTCAACTTCAGGGTGATTGGCTAGCTACACGAACCTACCAATTGGAGATTGATGGAGAAATCAAAACCTTACCATATGGTGAAATTATTCAATACTATCAGCATCCAAATCGCGATTTACGGAAACGCGTTCACGAGGTTGTTTATCGCAGTTTAGGAGATGACAATATTCTCTGGTCAGCCGCCCTCAGAGCTATTTGTTCAGATCATCTTCAGATGATGAAAATTAGGAAATGGGAGTCACCCATGACTCAGAGCTTTCTTGCTAATGATGTTGATGAAGAAAGTATTACTGCATTAATGCATACTATCGAAAAGAATCGAAGTATCTATCAAGATTATCTCCACCTTAAAGCAAAAGTATTGGGTATTGAGAAAGTTGGTAATTGGGATATCATGGCGCCGTTGAATGATGCACCCGAGAAGAGGTACACGTGGGAGGAGTCTCAAAAACTGGTTGTTGAAGCTTATTCTGAGTTTGATAAAGAGATTGGAGCTTGGATTCAAGAAATGTTCGACCGACGCCATATAGATGCTGAGGTACGAAATGGGAAAAGGTCAGGCGCTTACTGTGCTACATGGCACGCAGGAAAGAGCGCATACATACTTCAAAGTTTCAATGGTATTACCTCAGACGTTTTTACACAAGCTCACGAGCTTGGGCATGCGATGCATGCCTATCTAGGTACGCGTGCTCAGAAACTTGCAAACTTAGTCGATATTAGTTATTGTGTGGCTGAAACCGGTTCAACGTTTGGAGAACTTCTTATCATTGAGAAACTTCTAAAGCTGGCTAAGACAAGGGAGGAAAAGCGATCACTTCTCGCTACTGTTTGCGATGAGTCTGGGGACACTATTTTTCAAGTAGCAACTAGAACCTGGTTTGAGAATTCACTCTATGATACGATTGAGAAAGGGAAGTATCTTGATGGTGATCTTGTATCTAAACTCTGGGTTGAAGCCCGTGATATGATGTATGGCGACTCTGTGGAGTGGTTGGATGAGATGCGTTGGTGGTGGACCTTCAAGCTTCACTTCTATATGCCTAACTTCAGATACTACAATTATCCGTATGTTTATGCTCAACTATTCGTCTTTGCTCTCTATCGACTGTATAAAGAGCAGGGGAAGGATTTCGTTCCTAAATTGAAAGCTCTTCTTGCTGCTGGTTCCAGTAAGAGTCCTCGTGACTTGGCTGCAGAAATTGGTTTTGATATCACTAAGGAGGAGTTCTGGCAAAAAGGAATTGACCAGTTTAAAGAGTTCGCAAAGCAGTTTGAGGAAACTCTGATGAGTTAACGATGCCAAATGTGATTGTCGATCATTTGAATTGCCATTTCTTCACTCAAGCAAAACAGGGTGTGAAATAATTATTCAGTTTATTTCTCAATTAGAAGATCCCACTTCCCTAGGCTTTCGTTTCTCATCAGCCTCGAACATTAATCCTGTCAAATCAGAGAATGTTTCGTTGATATTTTCCCCTGTCAATGCTGAAGTTTCTTTATACAGGACAGGTGCTTGAAGTCTTTCACTAAATAGTTCAGCAAAATCAAAGCCTTCCTCAGTTGATACAACATTCTCGAATTGACCTGACTCTCTCAAATCTATCTTGTTTCCAATGATAGCTGTTGGTAGCCATTCCCAGCCAGCCCATGCTACTCCTCGAAGATGTTTATGCGCTTCCACAAGCCACTTACTTGCGTTATCAAAGGACTCTCGTTCTACAACAGAATAAACTAGAATGATAGCGCTACTGCCTTGGTAGTAATGTCTTCGAACGCTAGCATATGTAGGCTGACCCGCTAAGTCCCAAATTATATGTCTGACATTCACCCCATTATACGCTGTGTATTTTTGAGCGAAGTCAACACCTATAGTCGCGAGCTGACTCCTCTTGAAGCCTCTCCCGAGATATCGTTCTCTAATACTGGTTTTGCCTACTGCCCCGTCACCAATAAGTACCAATTTATAGGTTCTATCACCGGGGGTTCCAAAAGTCATTTTACATAGCTCCTGTAATTGAACTACTGTAGACAATTGAATATTGCGATAAGTGACGATATCTCAGAATCAAATTGTTAGAGGACTGATTGCTTTCTTTCTTTTTAAGACTTGACCTGGGAACAATTCGAGCTGAGTTTCCTCAGTCACCAAAAGAGTGCCGTTTACAATCACATGATGAATTCCTATAGGAAACTGGTGCGGTTCTAGAAATGTTGCATTATCAATGATCGTTTCAGGATTGAAAATAACGATGTCTGCCCAATAGCCCTTAGCTAATAACCCTCTATCCTGAAGTCCAAGACGTTTTGCAGGAAAGCCAGTCATCTTGTACACTGCATTCTCTAGACTTAGGAGACCTCTCTCTCGTACATACCTTCCTAAGATTCTGGGGTATGTGCCATAGTGTCGTGGATGGGGCTTCCCATAACTTAGAATCCCGGTTGGCGAAATACCTGCTCCATCAGTCCCAATCATGGTGAACTTAGATTTCATGATGCGTTCGATGTCTTCTTCGCCCATGCTCTCCATAGTCATCATGACTTCTGCATTCTCATCAAGCAGGATTTCGAAAAGGACTGCATACTCATCAGCATACTCACGGACATGTTTGATTTCAGCAATGCTCAATCCTTCAATATCCTTCCACTTCTGATTTTTTACTGCTGATACAAAGATTCTATCCCAACCTGCTTCCTCTACGATATTCTCCCAGTCTTTTCTGTTTTCAATATACTCTCGGATTTTTACTTGATTATCTCTATCCCTGATTCGGTTGAGTAACTCGCTAACTCCGCCCTCGTGTACCCATGGAGGTAGGATTGATATCAAGGAGGTAGAACCTCTGTTGTACGGATACTGGTCGCAGGTAACACTTATACCTCTAGCATTAGCATCAGCTATTAGTTTGAGTGTATCTTTACTCATCCCCCAAAATGGCTTTCCTGCAATTTTATGATGAGCAATCTGTCCTCCAACACATCCTGAAGCCTCAACGATGTCGATGACTTCTTGGATGGCTTTTAGTACTGTTGCACCTTCACCCCTAATATGTGAAAAGTAAAGACCACCATACTTCCCAACCGCCTTCGCTACTTCAATGATCTCCTTTGTTGATGCATAGACCTGAGGTGGATAAATAAGACCAGTGCTCATTCCAAAAGCTCCAGCGTCCATAGCTTCTGAGGTATAAGCACGCATCTCTTCGAACTCTTCTAGAGTAGGTGCTCTGTCCTCGTACGCAGGACCTCCAGCAATACGAATTGCTCCGAAACCAACTATAGGAATAATGTTTGAGGAAATACCTCTTCTTTCAATCTCTTGGAGGTATTCGCTAAATGCCCTCCATGTGATATCTAAAACTGTTGCTGGCGGGGTGAATATCTCAAACTCCGTTCTGAGCAGATCAATACGTTCCTCTTTCACAGGTGCTAGTGAGAGGCCGCAACTCCCCACCACTGAGGATGTAATCCCTTGTCTTATTGTTGACTCAAGATGATTATCGAAAGGAAGTGTAGTGTCTGAGTGACTGTGGACATCTATGAAACCAGGACTGACTACTAGTCCATCTGCATCGATTGTCACTTTTGCTGCTGCATCTATATCGGTATTTATGTCCCTAATCCTGCCATCTCTGATTATTAAGTCAGCACGAAATTGCTTCTCACCAGTACCATCTACAATTGTTCCATTTCGAATAAATATATCAAAGTCTTTAGACATCCACCCTTCAACCTCCAAGTAGTTCTTTCAATCCTTCAGGGTAAAGTGGAACGCCCTCTTCTTCTACTTCTTCGATCGTTTTCCAGTAAGCAACAATTGGAATAGGTGGTTCGATTTCTTTTTCAAGCCCCTTTATGATATCTTTATCATAATTGGAAGTGTCAGTAAAATCTGCTTCATAGACAAGTACAATCTCATGACCGATACCTTTGTTGTGTTTTAGTTCATAGATGTTCTCTATTGTTCCAAGATATCGAATGTTTTCAATATCTACGCCAATCTCTTCCCTGATCTCTCTTTGAATTGCATTTTTACTATACTCTCCATATTGAATTTCTCCGCCTAACGGAATATAGAAGGTATCTTTGCTTGTAGGCCATTTCGAATATTCAAGAAGAAATCTGGTGTCCTTTCTGATAATGCATAGTGCCTTAGGTCTGATTGAGCGAGATTTCATTTTTGGAGAACCACCTGAAACTACCAGATTTTGAGTAAAAGACATCCATCTAAAATCATTGATGCTCTCAACTCAACTTACACCAAAGGCTATGGCAATTACCTTTTGTAGCAATGGGGGATATTACGCTAGCCTCTCTTTTCTTTCTCATATGGCACTGCAATTGCTTTTGGTGGAATGGACCTTCTGATTAAACCAAGTGCAACTACAACCAGTAAATAGGGAAGCATTGCAATGAAATTAGAGAATGGTAGAAGTACAGGGAAGTAAATTTGGATGAAGTAGTTCAGACCATCAAGAAATCCAAAGAACAGTCCTGCACCTAATACACCAGTAGGAGTCCAATTTCCGAATATCATCGCTGCAAGAGCAATGAATCCTCTTCCAGATGTCATCTCTTTTGCAAATGCAGAACCGTATCCAATTGAGAGGTAAGCTCCTCCTAGACCTGCAAGGCAACCACTTATTATTACTCCAATGACACGAGTCCACTCAACACTAGCTCCTGCAGAATCGAGAGTACTGGGATCTTCACCTGCCGCTCGTAGACGAAGTCCAAATGGAGTTCGATAAAGTATGTACCAGCTGGCTACGGTGAGTACAAACATAAAGACCACTACGGGTGAAATGACACTAAATGCAGGGCCAAAAAACGGATGCCCCTGAAGAGGTGTAATCACTATGTCCGGTATTGTATCTCTGATTAATTCGCCTTGGCCTTGTCGTTGCCATACAAGCTGTAACATCAATGTTGAGAAGCCAGTACCAAATAGGATGACACCCGTACCACTAACGATATGATTTCCCTTAAACTTAACACACACGACTCCATGAACAGCAGCTAGTACTCCGCCTGCTGCAATAGCGCCAAGGATACCAATCCAAGGATTTCGGACGTAGTATGTCACCGCTGCGCCTGTAAATGCGCCTATGAGCATAATTCCCTCGAGTCCGATGTTAACTACGCCTCCGCGTTCGCTATACATACCTCCAATCCCTGCAAGGACAAGAGGTGTCGCCATCTGCATTGTTGTTGAGACCAACCATCCTGCAATCTGTTGTTGTTGGGTCGGCATGAAAAGAATAGCAATGAGTCCAATGATAATAGCTGCTACCACAGCTAGGTAGCGATACAAGCTTTTCAGATTCATTGGATATCATCCTCCTTGATCAGATTTTTTCGAAATACATACATCACAATCCAAAATGCAAACGCAATAGCTGCCATGAGCAGGGAAGTTATCTCTATACCCCCACTACCCACGTAAAACGCGATAGCTGCCTCTAGCCACCCGACTGCAATTATTAGAAGCATGTCTGAGCCACGTGGGTGTCGAGAGAACTCGATAATAAATACTAACACGCCTCCAACAGCAACAAGAATCATCATGATAGCAGATGCAACTATCCAAGGAGTAATTGATGTAGTTAGAACTATAGTCCTCGCAGTACCAAGACCCAAGAAAACTGATGCTAGTCCAAAGAAAGCAGCTAGGAATCTTGGAAGAGCTTTTGCAGGTTCCTGAACGATCTCCTCCCTGTTCGCTTGTGAGTGTTTCATCAACCATGAAATTATTCTTGGAGCCGCAACGAAAAGAACAACAAGACCCTGTATCACCTTTACCATTTCAATAGGGACATGCGCAATAGCATGCATTGTATTGCCGCCCGCTTTTAGCGCTCCAAAAAATATACCACCTGCAAGAACCCCCCACGGATTATTATTTCCAAGAACTGCCACAGTGATTCCATCCCAGCCAATACCTGCACTCCACCGAGCTGTGAACCGATCAAATGAACCAAGAATTTCCGTTGAACCTGCAAGTGCAGCGAGACCTCCGCTAATCGCCAACGCGATCGCTACTTTCTTTTTACTATCAATTCCTCCATATTCAGCAGCATCAATGTTGTATCCGACAGCTCTCATTTCATATCCGAGTACAGTTCTATTAATCAAGTAGTCTACACCAAATACTGAAAGCAATGCGATGATGAATCCAAAGTGAAGGTAATCGCCAAATAAGAGAGGAAGTAGCGCAGTATCATAGAATGGTGGTGTACGTGAAACCCAGCTACCATCCCAAAAAGGACCATTAGGACCTACGAGCCAGCTTGTCAATAAGATGGTAGCATAGCTGATCATCATTGTTGTGACAACCTCATGTGCACCTCTATAGGCTTTTAGTAAACCGGGAACAAATCCCCACAATGCACCTGCAAGCATACCTGCTGCGAGACAAAGAATTGGATGAATGAAAATTGGAAAAGCGTAAAGATAAGCAAGAAGCGCTGAA
>JAEORI010000036.1 GCA_016840965.1 Candidatus Thorarchaeota archaeon
AGCTGTATATCCATGAAGCGAAGCCATTGTGAGATACTCAACCACTGTGGTACGACCACCATAAGCTCCTCCAGCACCATATCCCAGACCTGTTGTTTCTGCAACAAATGGCTCACCTCCAGCTGCTCGTACAAGATCAACAATCTTCCTAGCATATGCAGGACGTAGATAGTTTGTATTTCCCCACTGTCCAAAGTGAGTTTTTATCATGACTTTCTCTCCAGATTTGATATCCTTGTTAAGACCAAGTTCATTGAATATATGTTCCAATTTGTCTAACATATTGTAGTCAGTACGTGCCTGCCTATTACTGAAATAAACTTTCGACGACATTTTTCATCAATCCTTTGAAAATTGAGGACAATCCACTAATTAACGGTTAGGCATTCGACGATTTATGAGAAACCAATGAAAATTTGCTGAATTGCCATTGAAGAAGGCTTCGCAAGATGTTTAGACACCATTTTGAGATACTGATAGTATCATGAAACCGAAAAGGCTATTCCACATATGAAACAGCGTTGATGCATGTCAACCAAGTATGAATTCGACAATGAAGCCATTGAAAACTTCTGTAATAATAATGGAGTAACAATAACACTAACAGCGGACCAGTTGGAAAGTTTAGGTGCAAAGGGAAAGACACCGCTCTTGGTTGAACAATTATCAAATTTCGCAGATCAACTCAACCATGATGATGAAGGCATTAAGAAGTTCCTTGAACAGAAATCAAAGGAGTTCCATCCAATTGGATTATCTCTCTACATCATAAATGATGATCTATGGAAGATAATGTCTCGAAAGCATGAGCACCCGGATAGAATGCTTCCAATGGTAACGATTCCTTGGTTTTGTTGGGAATCCCAGGCAGAAAGTAGGGGAAATCCTTTAGGGATAAGAAGACTCGATGATCCCAACAATCCACTCAGCATCAAAATAGAAGGAGAATTTCTAACAATTTCAGGTAGTGGAGGCGATTTTGGAGGTCTGTTGGAAAGCAGCATAGTTGACAAACGTAAGGGAGTAAGACCAATTATTGTTCCTGATTTTGGAGGTCCCAAGAAGATAGTTGCTAAATATGAATTCCAGATAATTCAAATAAAAATCAGACTTTCCTCAATTCAATCAACACTATATCCAGAGCCTGTGAAGGAATTGGATTATTACTATTCAGAACATCCTCGAGTGTTCTATGAACATGGTATCAGAATCGATACAGCTGGTGAAGAAATAAGTCTAAAGATTGGAAGAAAACCTGATGTCACTCTTCGTGGAAAAGCTATAATCTTCATGGGCAAACATTTTGGTGAACTTCTTAGTTCAGACTCAATACTGATGTTTCATGTGTGGCTCAATTTGCTTGATAGAATCCGTTTCCTTTAGAGTAGTATTTAAAATGAAATTCTTTTTTCCGGGTCTTTAATCTCAAATCGATATACTAAGGGAATGGACATGGAATACACAGTTGGCTTGATAATTGCAGGTTCGTTCATTCTCCTTGTGACAATTTATCGATTAAGAAAGATAAGGCAATATCGAGAAATCCAACAACGCCTTTTGGAAACATATGACGTGTCAGGATTCGATACAAGTGGGAACACTCGTTATGTGAGTTGCTATTCTCATAAATGGGTCTTAGAAAACATTACCAATAAGTCACACTCAAGAATCGGTTTAATAATTCAGGATCATTTAGCAGACAGCACTCTAATTGCCGGGATGTGGATTGGTTTCATTGTAGCAATTTCTTCAATGATTCTTACACTCCTTTTAGTACAATCTCTAAGAGCTATTGGTACTGTCATTATCATAGTTCTTGTGGGAATTTTGGTTGCACTTGGACCTGGAGGACCAAGGTATGCAGAGAATCTTCTTGATGCAGTTGTAAAGAAAGAAATCAATGAATTAAATGCTCAGGACTATGTTTACGTAAAGATTGCCAATGACACGATTAAACAATCTGTAGTAGTGAATGTGATCCTTGCATCAATCTTCATTTTGATTGCACCATGGGGCGATCTTCTACCAAATCTTTTCGCACAGGGGATTGCTCTTTTTACTGTAAATCTAATATGGGAACCAGCGATTCTTCTTCTAAACTACAACATTGCAATTTCAATAATGTATATTGCAGGCATCATTGGAATTAGTAGCTTTGCCTGCTTCAGGATAGCTAGAAAGTTAGTATCACACGAAGATGAAGCTCCTGTGATTCATTATTAATTATGAGATGGCTTGAGATGGGAAAGCTATTCCCAAAAGATAGAACAGCCCACTAAAAGCAAGCAGAAAGATTGATGCCAAAAGTATCTTCTTACCTAAAAGGGCATATCGCCATGATCGAGTTGGATTACCTGATGAATCATATCGCTTATCGTCATCAAGAGGTTGCCGACTCATCAAACAGGCACCGAGAATCAACATTAATCCAAATTCAGGAATCATCAGGTTTGCTGCTGTGAAAAAGTCGAAGTTTGTCCCTGTTGCCATGTGAATAATGAGAGCTAGAATTGCATTAATGAAAGCAAGCATACTTGAAATAATCCAAGTTTCAAGAAGAAGTCTGGATATGTTACTCAAGATTATCCCGCCACAATTTGTAGCCAAAAATTGAAAGCAATCAAAACAAAAATGAGGACTATCAAAGGCAGAAAGATTGTTTGTATTGATGCGATGAACAGAGCAACGTAGTCTTTACCATCTAATGGTCGAAGAGCCTCTTCTTCAACCTGAGCATACTCCAGCCAATCGATTTTCTCCTCATCCTCAGCTGGAGCTTTCTCTTCTTCAATGTCCCCGAAATCTGTATTCATTTATTTCACACTCTACTAAAGGATTATTGTGTTCTTTAATCAATCGCAAGCAGCACGACTATGCAGCTGTGCCATTGACTGCGTCAGCATATTCCATCTGAGCACTCTTTCCAAAATCAAGTTCTCCAGCGAAATGACATGCAACCTGATGACCATCACCCATGTCCCTAAGAGCTGGATCCTCAGTCTTGCATATATCTTGTGCAAAAATGCATCGAGGATAGAATCTGCATCCTGGAGGAGGACTGATTGGACTAGGAACTTCACCGGACAGAATTTGTGCTCTCCCTGCAAACTTAGGATTGGGAATTGGAACTGCAGATACGAGAGCAAATGAGTAGGGATGGAGTGGTTTCTTGAATATATCATAGGGAGTTGTTTCAACTACCTTGCCCAAGTACATCACTGCAAGCCGGTCACTCATGTGCTTCACGACAGACAGGTTATGGGAAATGAACATATAGGTCAAATCAAACTCATCCTGAAGATCCTTCATGAGATTCAAAGTCTGTGCTTGAACTGATACATCAGTACTAGACGTTGGCTCATCCATAACAACGAATTTTGGATTAAGCGCTAGAGCACGGGCTATGCAAATCCTCTGTCTCTGACCACCTGAAAACTCATGTGGGAACCGATTAAGGTGATCTTCAGTTAAACCTACTTTCTGAAGCAGGTCAAGAACAATTGCTCTCATCTTTCTTCCCTTTGCGACTCCATTCACAACTAAGGGTTCGCCAATTGAGTTTTTAATTGTGACACGAGGGTCGAGAGAAGCCATAGGATCCTGAAATACAATCTGCATGTTAAAACGAACTTTTCTTAGAGCTCTCCCCTTGAGTTTGGTTATATCCTCGTTTTCAAAGAAAATTTTGCCGCTTGTCGGATCCATAAGTCGAAGAATTGTCCGTCCAAGAGTAGTCTTTCCACACCCACTCTCACCGACAACACCTAGTGTTTCACCCTTCTTGATATCAAGGTTTACGCCATCTACGGCATGCACTTTTCCAATAATCTTCCGGAAAACTCCTCCTGTGAGCGGAAAGTGTTTCTTAAGATCTACAGTTTTGATTAATGTATCACTCATTATCATATCTCCTTAATCAGTCAGAGGATGGTGACAAGCCACCCAATGGCCAGTTTCAAGCTCTTCCAGGAGAGGTTTTTTCTCCCTGCAAATATCTGTAGCATAATCACATCTTGGATGAAAACGACATCCAGGAGGGGGTGTGATGAGGTTTGGAACATTTCCTCTAATCTGAGGCAGACGCTCTTTCTCTTCGTGCAGTTTAGGTACAGCGGTCAAGAGACCGTCTGTATACGGGTGCAAAGGTCTAGCGAATAGCTCCTTTGTATCACATGATTCAACAGTTGTCCCTGCATACATGACATTGACCCAGTTACATGTTTCAGCAACTACACCCATGTCGTGTGTAATCACGATGATTGAGGTGCCAATTTCTTTCTTTAGCTGGTTCAATAATTTAAGCACTTGCGCTTGAACTGTGACATCCAGTGCTGTTGTTGCTTCATCACAGATTAAAATGCTTGGATTGCATGCAAGTGACATTGCAATCAATGCTCGTTGCCTCATACCTCCTGAAAGTTCATGAGGATACTGATTAACTACCTGCTCGGGTGCAGGCATTCTTACTAGTCTAAGCATCTCAATAGACTTTAGCTTGGCAGCTTCCTTCAATGACTTCTTATCTGGTTCAGGAGGATCATCTAGCTGCTGTTTGTAATAAGCAATCTTGCTTTCGATTTCAGCTCGGTTTTCATCAGAGGTTGTTTCAGATAGAGCAAGTTCCAGCTTTGCTATCTTCATATAAAGGGCATCAAGGGACAGATCTTGGTGAAGTTGAATTACTTCCGCGATTTGGTCACCTATTCGGAAAACAGGATTGGGATATGTTGCAGGATCCTGAAACACAATCGAAATTTTATTTCCACGAATCTCAAGCATTTCTTCAGGTGCAAGTTGAACCAAATCAAGTTCCTGTATCTCTTGGGACTCTTCCTCTTTGTCATAGAACAAGATTTGCCCATCTTCAATCTTTCCAGGTGCCTCTACAAGACGGAGGATAGCTTTTGCTGTTACACTCTTTCCACAACCGGTTTCTCCAACAACACCCATTGTGTCGCCTCTTCGAAGAAACATTATGACTCCATCGAGTGCTTTCACGACGCCTTCATACGTATAGAAGTTCACAAACAGGTCTTTGACATGTAGTACTAGTTCTTGAGACATTGTCATTTTATCATCTCCGTCGAAGTTTTGGATCCAAGATATCTCTGACTCCATCTCCCACCAGGTTGAATGCAAGTGCTGTAACAAGTATTGCCAGCCCTGGATAGAGTGTCATCCAAGGTGAACTAAGGATATAGTTCTGACCTCTAGCAATCATCATGCCCCACTCTGCAGTACCAACTGGTGGACCAAAGCCAATGAAGGCTAGACCAGCAGCTACCAGAAGAACTGAACCAAAATCCATAGTAGCCTGAACAATCACCGGTTGAATTGTATTGGGAAGAATGTGACTGAACAGAATTCTGGTATCGCTTGCTCCAGAAGACCGTGCAGCCTCAATGTAGAGCTTTTCCCTTTCTGAGAGAACCTGTCCTCGAACAAGACGAGCATACGTAGGCCACCATGTAATCATTAAGGCTATGCTAATAGTACCCAAACTTCTTACACCTATTGCCATGACAATTGCCATAGCTAATACAAGTCCTGGAAATGCGAAGAAGATATCAGTGACTCGCATTACAAGTTCGTCCAGTTTACCACCGAAGTAGCCAGATGCTGCACCGATGATTGCTCCTGATGTTAGAGCAACTAACACAACGCTAAGTGCAATCCGAAGGTCTTCCTGGGCACCCCAAATGATTCGACTATAGATGTCACCACCATAGCTGTCAGTACCCCAAATATGGATAGGGTAGATACTGAACTAAGCAATCACAATCCTAGTATTTGCAGACCATGTGCTTGTTTTATATGGTGCAATGAATTGAAGCTCCCAAACATAGTTGCCCACCTCATCTGGAAGTTGGATATACTGCAGAAGATTTTGGTTGAGAACTGATACATTTGCATAAAGATAGGTTCTTCGTTCGGCTGCTGTCATATCCTGGTAATCTGTTAAGTTAAGACTATAGATTCTGAAGGTGACATTAACCGATACAGCATCAGCTCCAGTCCTCAGATCACTGACTCCAACAAAAAGTTTCGGAATCTCAATAGTTTGAAGATAGGCCTCAGTTATTCTCACCGCGCCATATTTGTAGTCAGGCATTATTTCTGGATTGAAATATCTATCTTCCAAGAGATATTCATAGTTTTGTTTAATATCATTGCTTGGTGATCCGGGTGGAAGTCTGACATCATCAAAGACCATGTCTGTGCCTTTATAGGGGGCTATCCAAGGTGCTGCAAAAGCTACTCCGACCATGAATACAATGATTGCAATTCCTGCTACAACCAGCGGACTTTTCCTAATAAGATGAAGGGTGAAACGAGTTTCCTTAATTCGTGGTTTTGTATCCTCTTTAAACTCCTCGAACCAGAAGTATCGTACACCTGGAAGGAACAAAAACAATAGTTGAAGACCAATTACACCAATGAATATGAGGCCAATCCAACCAATTGTTGCATATATAACAGCTAACAAGAGATATAGGTAGAATGAGCTAGCGAAGGCATCTGGTATTCGGTCACTGACCCCTTGATTCGATCTTAAGAGGAAGAAAGTCAACATCAGGATGATTAGACTCTGTAACATCCATGCTCCAAGGAATTCTGGAACAGCGATCACAATACCCAACCATCCCTCAATTGCATAAACGAAGTTTCCGACGAATATTATCCCACCAAACATTAGACTAAGCATAACGAAGACTATCTGTAATAATGCGAGTACGCGAACAGTTGTAGTGTCCTGAGGTTCATATTGAGTTTCTGGATTCTGAGAGTCTGAGTCCATCTTACCATCACTTCCGTTATCCAAATCTGATTCGTGGATCGAGAACACCATAAATCATGTCAACGATGAAATTCGCTGTGACAAAGATAAATGCAACAAGCAGCGTGAATCCGTTGATGGCTGCGATATCTGAGTTCAGAATTGAACTTGTAGCCCAACGTCCCAATCCAGGCCAATTGAAGATAGTTTCCGTTAGAACAGCTCCAGTTATTAATCCACCAAAAGCCAGACCAATAACTGTGACGGTTGGAATGAGTGCATTCCTCAATGCGTGCTTATAGATCACAACTCTTTCTGTAAGCCCTTTGGACTTTGCTAGAGTGATGTAATCTTCTTTTATCACCTCAAGCATACTTGAACGCATCATTCTAGTGATTATTGCTAGAGTGATATATCCAAGACAGAAACCAGGCATAATAAGATGCACTATAGCATCTACGAATAGATATGGGTTGTGTTCAAACAGTAGTGAATCTATCAGTAGAAATCCAGTGGTAGGAGTCCAAGAAAATGCGCGATAATTATATCGATCCCCACCTGGAAGATACGGGAGGTTCCATTGTGAGAATTGAAAGAAGAGCACATACTTCAACATTAAACCAAACCAAAAGATTGGCATCGAAACACCTGTGAGTGCAAAGATACGAGTGATATGATCTGCAACTTTGTCTTTCCTAGTTGCTGATATAATACCTAGTGGAATGCCAAGAACTATCGCTATTATCATAGCAACAATGGACAGCTCAATAGTTGCAGGGAACAACATGGCAAGAACAGTGAGAACAGGCAAATCAGCACCTGTAGTAGTGCTTACACCCCAATCTCCTCGGAATAAAGAACTCAAATAAAGGAAGTATTGTACAACTAGTGGTTGATCCAGACCACGAGCTCGTATAATACCAGGTATTGCAGCATCCGGAGTTCTCTCTGTAACGTACATGGCTAAAGGATCACCAACTACGTATGAGAGAAACCAAGTTATGGTCAATACTCCAAACACTACTGGAATTGCTAATATTATCCTTCGAAGTACAAAGTCCCTGAGCTTCATTGATAGTCCTCAATCAGGCTTGTTTACATATACATAGGAATCCAATCTCGTAAACTACTGCTTGCCCACATTGTGTAATACTTAAGCTTTTGGTTATCATCAATGGGATGGTTATCATCAATGGCAGTTCGATGATATCTGATGAGTTATCATATGATACCAATTGAAACGTAAGCTATATTAGCATCTAAATCTAGCGTGTGAACTAATAGCGAAGTTAGACTGATACAGAGTTTGAGAATTTTGATATCAGTCTAGTTTGTTGTTGCGATTCATTCATTGAATCGTTCATAGCGCAACTTAAAAACACGAGATGGATGACATGGAGAGAAATCAATTAATAGCTGTCGTCGTAATCATCGTTGTTGTAGGTTCAGTTGGAGCGTACATTCTTCTGGCACCTCCGCCAATAACACTTGCAGAAGACCAGACGATTGTTTTTGAAACAATAGCGCTTCCTGAATACTTGGACCCACACAAAGACTACGAGTCAGCTGGTTCGCATGTAAGTTTCAACGTTTATGAAACGTTGTATACTTATCCGTGGGATACTGCAGACACGACACCATCTGTTCCACTGCTTGCTACGGATGTAGATATATCAGCAGATGGAAAGACATACACCTTCACACTTCGTCAAGGTGTCACATTCCATGATGGAACTCCCTTCAACGCGACCTGTGTCCAGATGAACTTCTGGCGAATGTTAGGACGTGGTTGGGATGATGGCTTTGGTCCAGTCTGGATGGTCGCAGAACCAATCCTGGGTGGTCAAGCCGTTGAGGATGCAGTATTCGAGTATGGAGACAGAAGTGCTGAGCACATCGCAGCTTGGGCAAACTGGCAAGCAAACGTCAGTGCAGTTGTTGTAACTGGTGACTATGAGGTGGAGATTCACCTTGCATATGCATTTGCACCATTCCTGCCTGCTATCACCTATGCAGTTGGAGCAATGATCAGTCCAACCTTCTTCATGGCTCATGGTGGAATGTCACCGGCGAGTGATGACTTCACCTTGGACAGTGAAACGTGCGGTACTGGTCCATTCATTTTTGAGGAGTGGATTGACAATGACAGACTCTCAGTAGTACGCAATGACGACTATTGGAGAGCTGCTGATGCAAAGTTAACTCACCCCTACGCAGGTACTATTGAGAAGGTCACATGGAAGAAGAACATTGACATAAACAGCAGAATGCTGAACTTGCAAGCTGGGACTACTGACACTTGTGACTGGCTAACAACCAATGCCTATGATATCTGGAACAACGTTACCACTCGCAATCCTAACGGTATTGGACAGAGTATCAATCCTGATGTCAAGGTCTGGACAGGTCTGCCAAACTACAATGTCGCGTTCCTAGGGTTCAACATGAACGACTACCTGAACTATTCAGGCGAAATCGTTCTGAATCCATTCCAAGACTGGGAGCTAAGAACAGCTTTGACGTACGCATTTGACTATGATGCATACATCAATAATCTCCTAAACGGAATTGCTATTCCACTAGCTGGACCAATTCCAAAGGGTCTATTCGGACATAATGATGCAATAGTCCCATACGTAACGGACTTAGCTACAGCAGTCACACACTGGAACCTAGCTATGGCAAATGGATTGGATGACATCTTTGCAAACAACTCATATCAGGTAAACATCTATTACAACGAAGGTAACACTGGTCGTGAGGGTGCTAGCCTACTGCTCAAGTCGGCTCTAGAAGCAATCATTGCCGATCCAGCTTCGACTGATCCAACCACACCTCTTACCATTGATGTATATGGTCTTGAGTGGGCAAGCTATCTCTACCAAGTAAGGAACAGGCAATTGCCAATCTTCTTCCTTGGTTGGATGCCTGACTACGCTGACCCTGACAACTACATCTCACCCTTCGTCAAGAGCACTGGTACCTATCCATACAGAATGGGTCTTGAAGGCTCAACTGGTGAGGGTGATGTAGTTTGGGATCACGTGGCTATCGATGCTTTGATTGCCGATGCTGCCAAGGAATCTGATCCTGCTGAAAGGATTGTAATCTACAACGAGATTCTAGATGCTGTTATGGCTCACAATGCGTTTATCTGGACCTCCCAGGGAATTGAATTCCATGTTGAAGGAGCCTGGATGAACGGATATGTGTTCAATCCAATGCATGACGAGTACTGGTACCACTACTACAAGACTGCATAGTCAATAGTAATCAAGTACTTACTCTAAAGCAATAGAACAAATGTAGACCGGGGTTTGAAACCTCGGTCTCTCTTCTTATTTTTTCAGGATATAATACCACACTCATTCAGTTTGATTCATGGCCTAGTTGGAAATGCTTATAGCAATTATTTCATTCAAAAGTTGCAGGTGCCATTTGCCATGCAGACCACAGAGAAAACCAGTAGTTTTTCAACAATGACTTCACATCAAATGTTTACACTATGGTGGGATGAACCATGGGTGCGAAATCTTGTTCTACTCCTTTCACCAGTGGGAATCATTGATGCTACCTTTACAGTTCTTCTCTTTTATCAGATTGGTGTCAGTTTTGAATCAAATCCATTCGTACGGGCTGCGCTTCTAAGTGAATGGTGGGTTGCTTGGTTCTTCCTCGATGCAATCTCATTTTTCTTATTCATTATGATGGCAGGGTCATATTACTTACATACACGAAGAAGTCTCATTGATAATAGAATTGGTCTTGTTTCAGGTCTAGTCGCCATCAGAGTGGGCTTGGCGGCACATAATGTGGTTCGATTCTATGGAATATTTCCAGCTGTATTTAGTGGAATAATAATCGGATTGATTACATTCATTATTGTAGACAGTTTGCTTGATCGCACAAGTGATGTAACTTGGCATGGATTCAAGCAATGGTGGAAACATAAGTTAGACAGGCGACATGATGAAAAGCTTATGAGGACAGCAAGAAAGCAAAAACGTGGAGATGAAACTCAATTGGATGAAAAAGTTGAGAGAGATATTGATGCAGAAATAACCACAACCGAAGAACCAGCTAGACCGAGCACACAAAGAATTTGGAGGAAACGTGCTCTTTACATATTGGGAGCTGCCGCACTCTTCATATTCATGCCCTATTTCCTTGTGTTTCTTGCAGATGTGACGGGTGTGAGCGCGTTTTCTGAAATCTATGGACCCTTGGTCTTTTGGAACCAATTATCAGCACCTGCATTTCTACTTGGATTCTTTTCGATTTGCATCTTCACTGCATTGATAATGTATCTAGTCCTAAGATCATTTGAGGTTCAAGAAGGAGCTTGGTAAAGACATAGTTGTATTTTAACCATAATGCTTCTTTGACACGGTTTATTAATGCAATAGGGAAACTTTGCTGACGGTGGCAGTATGACCAAGGGTGACCCATTACTCATCTTAGAAAACCTGAGAGCGTACTATCCTTCAAAAAAAGGACTGGTCAGAGCAGTAGATGATGTTTCTTTTGAAGTTAGAGAGGGTGAGTGTGTTGGACTTCTCGGAGAGAGTGGGTCAGGAAAGAGTAGTATGGCGCTCGCGATTATGGGGCTGTTTGAAAAAGTTGCGCGGTTTTCTGCTGGAACATCAAATGATCCAACATTACAAAGAGCGTTCAAGAAAGGGCTTCCTGGTACTACGGATTTACCTGGAGTTCGAGGTAAAGTATTCTTTAGAGGGAAGGAAATAACTGCTTTATCACAAGATGAACTCACTACAATCAGAGGTCGTGAAATATCACTAGTTCCACAGGGGCTTGGTCATGCTCTAAATCCAAAACATAGTATTGGACATCAGACTGCTGAACCTGTTGAAATACATGATGAAAACATCAGACTTCTTGAGCTCAAGAGGAAAGTCCTAGAATATCTTGGGCTTGTTCAATTAGCTGATGCTAGCATGCGATTTGTATTGGATCCTGGAAGCTTCAGTGGAGGAGAGTCACAAAGGATACTGATTGCTATGGCGCTCATTGCTGGGCCCTACCTTGTGATTGCTGATGAACCAACTTCAGCTCTGGATGTGACTGTTCAACAGCAGATTATGAATGTCCTAAAGATGATTCGTGATGAATTTAATGTGTCACTGCTTCTCATCAGTCATGATGCCGGCGTTGTTGCAGAGATGGCTGATAGAGTTGCTATAATGTAGGCTGGTAAGATCGTTGAATATGCCAATGCAATTGATATCTTTCATGACCCACAACATCCATATACGATGGGACTGATGTCGAGTTTTCCAACAATCGCGATGATGCAGATGCGGGCTGGAAAGAAACCAAAACTGAGAGGAATTCCTGGAGATTCTCCAGACCTCTGTGCTATACCAAAAGGCTGTGCATTTCATCCTCGATGCAGATACGTAATTGATAGGTGCAGAGAAGAAATACCGGAGTATAGAGAGGTAAAACCAGACCACTTTATTCGATGTCATAGATGGGGCGACTTAGATAAAGAATGAAGTGTGGGCGCCAGAAGGCACCCACGGAGTATTCCTGTTTCAAGTCTGAGCGTCGATGGGCACCATATTATTTGGAGTTGAATTGCTTCATTCAATTTGCAAACAACCACATGAATAGTCCCGCATCCTTCTAATCGACTTTATCCTCCCAGCTCTGACGAGTAATATTCCTAATTATAACAACTCAAATAATATTCTTCCGCCTCTTAGAAATGAGCAATAGGCTCAACAAAATGCATTCTGAGAGGCATCACTTCAAAAATTAGATTGCTCCTACTCATCACTGAGTAGAGAGATAGCCCCCATTAGGTATTGGGGGCTATACACAGCTTATTGTTTACCCATTGTTAAAGCCATGATGGCCTTCTGAACATGGAGTCTGTTCTCAGCAACATCATAGACAATAGACCTAGGACTGTCACAGACCTCATCTGTGACTTCTGCATTTCTGTCGACTGGACCACAATGAGTGAAGTAAGCATTGTTTGTGTGTGACATCCACTCCTTGGTTGTAATCCAATCATCGTACTTTGCTGCAAGCTCTATCTCTTTCTTCTTTGCTTCATCTACTCCTCGTTTCATCATTTCATCATAGAAGCCATCAGTCATCCAGTTGCGAGAATAGACTATGTCTGCATTCTTGTAGCCTTCCTCAAGATCATGAACAATCTCAAATGTACTATCAGCCGCTGCAGCATTTTCCTCACACCACTTGATAACCTCTGGGTCTAAATCGTAACCTGGAGGGTGGGCGAGTGTCACATCCATTCCAAGTCGTGAGTTAATCAATATACTCTCTTGGACACTACACCACGAACGGACAAGTGCACCTTTCCCCCAGACCTGCAATATCTTCTTGCCCTTGAGGTTCTTACCAGCATGTTGTCGATAACCCATGACATCTGCAAGACCCTGACAAGGGTGGAACTTGTCGTGTGCCATAGAAATAATTGGAATACTCGCATTGTCAGCGTATTGCCTTAGGAGTTCGTCGCCTTGGCCATAATACTCAATACCAGTTTCTAGAATTCGGATTCCAAGTCCTATTGCATAACGACTCATAACCTGAGCCGCGTCTTCAACAGTTTCACCAGCTGACTTACCACTCTTGAGCCTCATTGTCTTTGGTTCTAAGAATTGGGCATGTCCACCAAGCTCCGTGGCTGCCGCTTCGAAAGACTGCCGAGTTCTAACACTAGGGTTGTAGAAGAACATGAAGAATGTCCTTCTATCAAGAGAGTTATTCAGCGGATGGTCATATCGGTTAGCCTTGAACTCAAATGAGAGGTCCAAGGTCTTTTCAAGCTCTTCAACACTCCATTCTTGTGTTGTAATTAAATCGCGTCCATACAGACTCTTCATTGTAGTCACGAGGCAATCTCAGTTCATCTTGGATTTGAGTCTATCGCAAATTAGACCGCTACAAGAATAGGAAAATCAAATAATACTAGATCTCTTTTCTTCATGCTTTCTTTATGTAATAATATTCTTCATCATCCTCTTAGTGCCAATGGACTTCAATGAATCATACTAAAAAGCAAAAGACACGAAAGTGATAAATCAAGCAAACGAAAATCTTGTTTGTGGGAGTATCATGGTAACCTTTGATGAGATTGAGCCGGATGAGCAGATACTAGCGACTGGTGAGTTTGGTTTTCTACATATTTCTGGGGGATTTACTAATGGAAAACTTATACTGACACAGAGGCGTTTGGTTTTTGTCATTGGAGGCGGATTATTTGGTTCCAAACAGAGGACGGCGCATGCTATCGACTTGAATCTGATTGATAACGTAATACTAGAGCCCGCACAAACGTTGGGGGTAAATCTACGTGTAGATTTTACATCATTCGAGGGGCCTGCTACAGTACGATATAATGGACGCATGAATGATGCCAAGAAAATAACTGAAATAATCGCTCAAAGCATTGATTATGGATTAAGATAATAGATTGCTACGAAGGATCTATCAAGAAAAAAAAATAGAAAGTACCTTGGTCTGTCGTCGACCAAGGCAAAGGTAGAACTAGTATTCTGAGCAGTGGAGCATAAAGTAGCCCTTCTCGTGTTGGCAAGCAGGGCATTTGTCTGGTGGGCTGTTGCCTTCGTGTATATAACCACAATTGTCGCAACGCCACTTGACCTTCTTATCCTTCTTGAAGATGCTACCATCTTTGATCTGTTCAGCCAGAGCAAGATAGCGCTCATGGTGCCATGACTCAGCCTTCGCAACCATTCGCCATAGATGTGCGATATTCTTGAAGCCTTCTTTCTCTGCTATGTCAGCATAGCCAGGATACATTTCAGTGAATTCAAACTTCTCACCAGCAGCTGCATGTCTGAGAAGTGACTCAGTATTCTCATAGGCACCACTTGTCGGGAAATCCCACTCTACCTTGATAGCTTCTGTCGCTCCACCTTCCTTAAGAGCAGTGAAGAATCTCTTAGCATGTTCAAGCTCGTGACCCGCAGTTTCTTCAAAGATTGCTGCAATATGAGGGTAGCCTTCTTTTTTGGCAGTCTTTGCAGCAATTGTATATCTATTGCGTGCTTGAGATTCACCAGCAAAGGAAGTTAGCAGATTCTTCTCGGTTTTCGTTCCCTTAAGATTCATTTCTCTCAACTCACTAAGAAGATTATACTCTCCTATCATTTCTACGCTAATGCGAGAATACATAGCTCAGGGGCATGTTGTTAATAAGAATGCGGTTAGACCAGACTAACTTTCAATCATTCTTATCGCAATCGTTTTGCAATCGCCCTGGCGAGAAGTTTGATCTGTTCACTCTCTTCATCGGAGGGTCTCGCTTTGACACGAATGATAGGTTCTAGAATCTCAAACTTCATCTCCTCGAAAATACTCTGAAGTTTCTTGACTCCTCCACCACCCCATCCATAGGTTCCAAAGAGAGCCACTGTCTTAACCGGGAATCTTTTCCCTTGGACTTCATTCACAAATGCCCAAATCTTTGGGAATGGAAATGCATCATATGTTGGAGTACCAACCACCAGAACTCCTGCCCTAACCGCATCAACGAGAACTCTACTCATCTCAGTATATGAGATATTGTGCAGCTTCACCTCAATGCCGAGATCAATCAGTTCTTTCTTCAGTTTGATAGCTAGGCGATGTGTGTAGCCATACATGGTCCCATACACGATTGTTGCATGGTTCTCAAGCTCTGGTCTTGTCCATTCATCATACTTGTTAACAATCCACATCGGGTTCTTCCGATAAATTGGACCATGACTGGGAGCAATCACCTTGATGCCAATTCCAAGATCTTTTACCTTCTCAATTCCTCGTTGTACGAACTTGAAGTAGGATGTAATAATCGCTGATAGGTATCTCCGACTTTCTGACTCAACCATTCTTAGGTCAATCTCGTCATCAAACACCTTTTCATTCAATGCGCCAAAAGCTCCAAAGGCA
>JAEORI010000277.1 GCA_016840965.1 Candidatus Thorarchaeota archaeon
CTGTTGCCTTCGGGTACTTATGGGCGAAACAAAAAGGATTGGACTCTTTGAAGACCAAGCAACTAAGCAAGCCCGCACTCAACGTAACTGCTACTCAGTGAAGGTCAACTAGAAGAAATGGTGCCGCGGGTGTGATTTGAACACACGACGACACGGTCTTCAGCCGTGCGATCTCCCAGGCTGATCTACCGCGGCATAGCCTGTAATTGGTTTTCCTAGGGTTTTGTGATATAAAGATAGCGCCATGGTGTGATTATGTCAATTTCTCAACAGCCAGCTTCACGTCATCAAAGGACGGGAGCTTACCTGGATTATCACTCACCCACGTATAGACAACTGTTTGGTCCACATCAATGACAAATACCGCTCTCTTTGCCACCTCTTTCATACCCGCCAAATCAGGATGGACAACATCATAGCTTCTGATGACAGTCTTTTCCCAATCTGATAGGAGAGGGAACTGGATGTCATTTACTTCCTTGAATGCTTTATGGCTAAAAATCCCGTCAACTGAGATTCCTAGCACATTTGCTCCCATGTCATTATAATCTGCCAACACATCTCTAAACCTGCAGAGTTCCTCTTGACAAACAGAACTGAAATCCGCTGGATAGAATACAAGTACAACCGGACCCTTTTGGAGTTCCTCACTCAAGGTAACAGTCTTTCCTGGGGCTTCCAAGAGAGTAAAATCTGGAGCCTCACTTCCTACTTCCAATCTTGTCAAAACAGGCACCTCACAAAGATTCACTTTGAACTTGATTTTTAAGATTTGAGATGCTACAACACTTCTCTTTACCTGATTTTATAGTTCATATAGCTTGCAACAAAGGCTGTTGCAATTGCTGCTGTATTCACTCCAAGGATGTAAACGAATAGTGGATCAAGAAATGCAAGTGTAGCTAACCATGATGGAAGGCTTCCTGCATCTGCAAAACCGAATGGGACAAAGTAGAACAAGAAAAATACACAGGTCAAGAGACCTACACCCACAAATGCAGGCATATCTGAGGTGGAACGAGCAAATGCTGATAATCTACCAATCCAGTTTGTTTGTCCTCTTTGTCTTCTACGTGTCTTTCTCTTTGCTATGATATGTGCCCATCGATACATGGCTTCAGCCATGAGTATGTATGAGCCGCCAAGCACTACCATTACTCCAATTGACACTAGAATCTGGAGTTCCGCGCTGAGAACGTTAATGTAAGCCTGTGCATGCCAGATTATTGGTATCTGAACAAAACCTGCTATACCAAGTAGTATCAAGACTAGACCTGGTTTGCTACCGCGTCTCCACCATACTGCAAGGCTCATTATTTTCACCTTTCTTGTGACTGGCCGCTCAAATTTGAGTCTGCACTTTAAGGTTTTGGAACATATACTTACAACTTTCGTGACTCAACTTTGAACCACTCACCATGGTCCTCATAACTCTGCTGTTCAAATCCAATATCTGCAATTAGCTCCAATATCCTTGGAAGAGTCTGATCCTGCCCTCCCTTGACGCCATATCCTGTCTTAGAAAGTGTTCCATCAGGGAATGTGAATGTGGCCCAGAAGATTAGACTGTCGCCTTGATCAGGAATACGACTTGCCATTATGGATAGTTTTCCTTTCTTTTTGAGTACACGATGCGCTGCTTCGAGAACAGCACGCTTTGTACTCCAATCACTCATAAAACCCAATGAGAACCATAAGGTCACCGAATCGAAGATTTCGTCTTTGAAACAGGGATATTTACCATCTGCAACAAACCAATTTGATGAGTGACTATGAATTTGAGCCTCTCTAATTTCACTCATTCTTATATCCAAAACACAGACTTTGTTTCCTTCTATCCTTGATACGAGGCCTTCTCCTCCTCCACCAATGTCTAGTATCAGATTATCATCAATCAGTCGTTCAAGGTTGATTTTCTGAGGTGGGGTTTCGATATGTTTCGGAGCGTCAGGCGAACTTTATCCCTCCTCCGCATCATCTACAAAATCTGTAATTTCTTCAAGAATTTGATCAAAGTTGGGTATTTGTTCTAGCGCATGCTCATGAGTTCTCATAGCATCTTTGGTTCTCCCCTCATCCTCATAATAACTGATTAGATTTAACCATCCTGCAAAATGCTCGGGTCGAATCTCTACCGCCTTCTTTAAAGCTCGTTCAGCTTCTTCACCTTTTCCAAGAGTTGCAAGAACTACTCCTAGATTGCACCACGTGTCAGAATCATCTGGATCCAGCTCAGACGCCTTTCTGAATGCGAACTCCGCATCATCAAACTGATCCGTGGCATTGTAGACACATCCCAGATTGTACCACACGTCGGATTCCTCATTATTGTATTCCAGTGCTCCCTTGAGTGCTTGTTCAGCCTCATCAAAGCGGTTCTGTATAAACAACACAGCTCCTAAGTCGCGCCACGCATCAACAGAACCGGGGTTCAAATCTAGAACAGTCTGGAATGCAATTTCTGCACCCTTAAGATCGCCCTCCTCATAGAGAAAACCACCTAACTCGTACCAACTCTCTGGGTTTTTTGCGTCTTTTCCCCTCTCTTCTAACTGTCTGCTGAGGGTTTTTTGAATTGATTTGGTCATGTCTGGTTCTCGAGAGATTATACCTAATATATTCTTGATTATGTGTCTCTCTTCTGAAAAGCTTGAGAAAGTGACAGAAAATAAGGAATATTACATTGTTTTACAGTCTTGTACTCCGAACATGGAGTAGAATATCAATGGATCTCACAGATGTCACGAACATGATCGTCGAACTTGATATCGACAATGTAGCGAACGCTGTTCAACATCAAATTGATGCGGGCACAAATCCACAGGACATTCTAAATGCCCTCACAATGGGAATGGAGGAAGTTGGCAGAAGATATGAAGCTGATGAGTACTTTCTTGCTGAACTTGTTCTAGCTGGTGATACTATGAAAACAGCTTTTGATGTCCTTAAGCCACATCTGAAGTCCGAAGACACTGGTGATAAGACACCTATCATAGCTGCTACTGTCAAAGGAGACAATCATGACATTGGGAAGAATATTCTCATCTCGATGTTGGTATCAGCTGGATTTGAAGTGGTCGATCTTGGAACTGACTGTCCCCCTGAGAAGATTGTTGATGCTGTTAGAAACACAAGTACCAAAATTGTTGCTCTCAGTGCGTTACTCACAATGACAATGAGAGAAATAACTACTGTTGACAAGGCTCTCCAACAAGCTGGTCTGCGAGACCGTGTGAAGATAATAGTAGGTGGAGCTCCATTGTCGATGGAGCTGGCTAAAGAGTTAGGTGCAGACGATTATGGTCAAGATGCGATTGAAGGAGTGAAACGGATTAGGGCTCTTTTGGAAAGCTGATTTAGTTCAGTGACTGCGCAGGTGCTTCGCCATGTTCCTTTTACTGTTTGTAACACGCCCTGTAGCATATATGCACAATCTCTATCTCCTTTTGCTACTATAGATTATCCACTGAGCTCCATATATCCATTCCAAGGAGTGTATGTTTTTGGAAGACGATGAGCCTAATCTAGAAACAGCTTTCAAGGTAGTTGCAATCATGCAGACTATAACAGAGGAATTAGGTGAGTCTGAAAAGAAGCTTTGGCGCAAGATGCTTGGTATTTCATCAACACCCTCTACAAATAATGGAATAAAGAAGAAAACAGAGCAATCTATCTCAGATAAGAGATGAGTGTCGCCTTTTGGTTGAATCCATTGAAACACATATTGAAATACTCAGCTACTATTCTCCTTTCAATCTCTAAAGATAAGTAGAAGAAGAGTACCTGAAAAGAGTGTGAGGATTGGAAAAAATGAATAGAGTAGGTGTACCAGTGGATCTAGATAGTAGCACATCAATTATTGACATTGGATACTTTCATGTCGTCGGTGCTAGTTCGATTTACCTTATAAAAGGAGAGAAATCTTGTATTATAGACACAGGAACAGCTGCTGAAGTACCTACATTATGTAAGGGACTCAGAGCTGCTAATGCCTATCCTCCTGACGTCATTGCGCTTACTCACTCTCATTTTGACCATTGCCAAGGTGTTCCAAAGCTCAGAGAGCTTGCCGCTAAAGAAGGGAAAGAGATAGACGTTGTAGCATCAGAAGCTGGCGTCGAATTATTGGCTGACCAGTCCTACAACAGGGTATTTGACAAAAAGGGACGTTACGAGGACATCCCTAATGTGAATCCGCTGAAGGAAGGAGATGTGATTGATTTGGGTGGTGAAACACTCAAGGTGATCAACACACCCGGTCATTCAGATGACCAAGTTTCCTTTCTACATCAAGAAACGGGACGGCTATACGTTGGAGACACATTAGGTTTGCATTTGAGCGAAGAAAGCTACGTTCCACCATTTTTCCCTGCAAATTGGGACCTAGAATCTTTCCACGCAACAATCAATAAGTTGAAACAAATTGATTTCAAGCAGATCTGTTTCGCCCACTTTGGACCATTATCCGAAATGAAATCTCAAGAGTTTCTTGATTTTGCATTAAATCAGACCAAGCTATGGTGGTCCCTCTTCGAACAAGCAGATGAAGCTGGGAAAGTCAGGGATTACGACTATCTCCTAGAGAATATACTGAATGAATCAGGACTAGTATTTCCACGCCTTGAACTATTGAGCGCAAAACTTAGGATTGGATTGAAGCTTTTGAATGGCGTCAGAAAAATCAGAGGGAAGAGTTCTATCTTGGCTTCGCAAGTCCTAATGCATGATTATATCATCCCATGGTTGTCGAGAGGGTACAGGATTTACAAGGAAACCAAAACGTGACACAGCTTCTTGAACCAGTAATGCGCAGAATAGACAATTTATATATCGGACATCCTATATATTGGATATCCAATACTTGTGTGATCTCTATGATAGGTGAAAATGATTGCGCATCAACAGGAAATGGCGAACTCAAAATGAGTAATTTTTTCGATGTTATCAGGATACGAAGGAGTATACGAAAATACAAGGACATTGAGATTCCAGATGAACATATCTCTCAGATGCTTGAAGCAGCTCGACTTGCACCTTCAACAAATAACACCCAATCGTGGCGGTACATAGTAGTGAAAAATCCTGAAACAATAGCACTACTTTCAATGGTTGCAGGTCGACAGAAGTTCATTGAAGATTCTAAAGCAGTGATCATAGCTATAGCCAATCGGGCTGCCTCCTGTTGTCCCGGAAATCCATCCATGTGGCATGTTCAGGACACAATGATTGCTACTGAACACATTGTTCTAGCAGCAACTGCTCTCGGCTATGGTTCATGTTGGGTAGCTATGTTAGATTCTAGAAACAGTCAGAATATAACCGAAGTCAAAAAGGCTCTTCGAATCCCAGAAACCGCTGATATCGTTGCTCTAGTGACTCTTGGCGTACCGGATGAGATCCCCTCTCCAAGATCTACAAAAGAGCTGAATGAGATTGCGTTCTCCGAAGCCTATGGTTTCAGCTGGAATACGTAGAATGCCATATCCAAGATAGGGGGTTGAAAAATGAAAGAAGAAATCAAAGGGAACATTCTCAATCCCTTGCCTGTTGCACTCGTAGGGGCTTTGGTGAATGGAAAACCGAACTATCTCGTGATCGGATACATATCGCCATTCAATTTTGGTAAACATGTCTTCTTCAGTCTGTTCAAGAAACGATATACACGAGTTGGCATCCATGAGAACAAGACCTTCAGCGTAAATATCCCCTCAATATCTCTGATTAAGGAAACACAACTGTGTGGAAGTAAATCCGGTCGAGATTTTGATAAGTCTTCACTCTTTGATTCCTTCTTTGGAGATTTGAAAACAGCTCCAATGATTAGAGAGTGCCCATTAAACATGGAATGTGAGGTCGAACAGATAATCGATTATGACCTTAATGAAGGAATTATTGGGAAGGTTGTAAAATCATATGCTGATTCTAATTCCGTCTACGATGGAAAATTGGACATCAGAAAAGTACACCCTATAATATGGGCCACTTGCGGTGACTTCAACTACTATACTATTGGTGTACGGATAGAATCTTGAATCTCATAGCCAGCATCATCTTGCTGATTGCTGATATACATTCATACTAGACAGTTCATTTATCAAGCCAGATTATGATGAAATTCACTTAAGCGAAAATATGAAATCTTCAATTATCCAAGATATAACTGGAGATTTCAGAATGATGAGGGAGAAGCTTTACCGTCTGTTTGGCAAGGCAGTTGCAGTGATTGGAGCCATCATATTCTTTTTCAATATCATTATCCTGGCTCAAGTGCTTGTATCGAGTCAAGGATATTATACCCTCCAAATTTACGACTTCATTCCATTCTTCTATATCGCAGCTCTTGGATTAAGTCTAGTTTACATTGGAGCAGTTATCAATAAACGGTTCATCGAACCCAAACCAATGGTTGCCAAG
>JAEORI010000278.1 GCA_016840965.1 Candidatus Thorarchaeota archaeon
ATAAAAGCTTCTCTGTGGACAAACCGTAAGCGTTACATATCTCGACTTGTTAATAGCAGATGGGTTGCATTATGTCTTATCACAATACTCCATTGAATTATGGCGGGAATGAAATAGATGAGTTCATTCCAAAGAATGTAAAAGATGTAAAAATACTTCAGGTCGCTGAATATACCCCTGATTTTACAGATTTGAAAAAGAAACTAACAGAGGTGCTAAATTCACCTCTTGGTACCAAGCCTTTTGATAATTTTGTCAGAGATATCTATGAAGAAGGCAAAAGAATTCTTTTCATGGTTGATGATAAGACTCGTCCAAATATCCACACAAAAGCTCTCCTTCCTTTAATTTCAAAACAGCTCCTTGCCCTCGGAGTGAAGAAAGCAGATATTGGCATAATCGTTTCTAGTGGCTCTCATGTCCCTGCGAGTCCCAAGGAAGTTGAAACTAGAATCCTGGGATCTAAACTCTACAAGGACTGGGGAAAAAATGTTCTAACTCATGATTGCGATAGTGGGAACACCAGTGTCGGGACAACAACAAGGGGTACTCCTATCTTCATCGATCAACAAGTTCTCGACTCATGTATGTTGATTCCGCTGAGCGATAGCGAGTATCACTATTTTGCTGGCCAAGCTGGAACTGTGAAGTTGTTCTGCCCCGGTGTTGCTGGTCGAGAAACTATTCGCATAAATCACCCTCGTATGTTTGACCTCGAGAAGGGATTCAACGATGGTTGCAGGCTTGGTAATTGCGAAGGGAATCCAGTCATCGAAGATATGATTGAAATCACAACTATCATGAAGAAGAGGATTCCTATTTTCTGTGTAGATACGATTATCCACCATGGTGAGATAGTATACCTTCAAGCAGGAGACATCATAGAGTGTCATAAAGCTGCTTCCCCTCCTCTGAGAAAACTAAGAGTAGTTGATGTAGACGAGCCTGGCGATCTTGTTTTCGTTTCCGTCGGCGAGTTGGGTGTGAATCTCTATCAGGCAGGTAAGGGGATTCATGCGGCGTGGAATGCTGTACGGCACGATCGAAAAGGTTGGATTGTGTTACTCGCTCCGTGTGAGGATGGGGTAGGTAGTGCAGGATATGAGGAGGCTATGCATGCTTCGAAAGACCTTGAAGTCAAAGATGCTTTGCGATTTGTAATTGAAAAATATGGTTCTGAAAAAACTTTCAAGATTGGTAACCAAAAACCACCCGATCTCTTCCGAATCCTTTTGGATGTTGCTGAAGGCAATATCAAAATTGTGAGTGGACTTGATCCTGGCGAATTAAGGAGCATATATCGAATGGAGGGTTGTTCAGTAAAAGATTCTTCTGAGGTTCAAAAGGTTCTGAGAGACCTTACTCGTAGATTCTTGAAAGAGCACCCGAAACCCAGAATCTATGTTCTTGACGATCCAGGTCTCTTGATTAATGTTAAAAATCAGAAACATTAAGGTATGAGGTTTAGTACTGGAGGTCTATACCTCCAGTATGATTTGATTTTTTGATGTGGTTTAGCCTGGCTAGCTTATCTTCCACGTTGGTCCGTCCTTTGTGTCTGTAACATCTATACCCAGCTGTTTCAGACGACCACGGATTAAGTCAGCTTTTTTGAAGTCTTTTGATTTTCTAGCGTCTTCTCGAAGCTCAAGTAGGAATTCTACGACTCCCTTCAAGGTTTCAGCAGCTTGTCCCGTTTCTTCAGCTGACTTAGTATCCTCTTCTAGGTTGATTCCTAGAATTCCAACTAACTCAGCCAGAACAGCAAGAGACTCTCGTAGTACCGCTGCACCACCAACATCATTTGCAAGTGTATTTGCTTCTCTCACGAACGTGAATATTTCAGCAAGGGCTCCAGGTGTGTTGAAATCATCGTCCATTTCCTTCTCGAAAGACTCTCTCAATTTCTTTGAAGCCTCAGCAAGTTTCCTATCAGCATCTGACTCACGGCTGCCCATCCTTTCTAGGATTGATATTCGTCCCTTGATAGTATCAACAGCATTCTTGATTCGCTCAAGTGATTGAATCGCTTGATTCATAGCTTTCTCATTATAATCAAGAGGTTGTCGATATTGCCCTGTGACGAGGTACAAGCGCACTGCTTGATGATCATAGTGGTCAAGCACTTCTCTTGCTGTAGAGAAATTGCCCTCTGACTTTGACATCTTTTCGCTATCAATGGTTAAGAAACCATTGTGAAGCCAATATTTGACAGGAATCTCAATTCCGTAAGCTGCAGCTGATTGAGCAACTTCATTCTCATGATGCGGGAATATCAGATCTTGTCCTCCGCCATGAATATCGAATGGGATTCCTAGATAGTGCTTTCCCATTACTGAACATTCGGCATGCCAGCCTGGTCGACCTTTTCCCCATGGACTGTCCCATGATGGCTCTCCAGGCTTCTCAGCCTTCCAGAGTGCAAAGTCTCGTGGATCATTTTTCTTTTCATCAACTTCAACTCTCGCTCTCGATGAGAGTTCATCCACAGGAATCTTTGAGAGACTGCCATATGATTCAAACGCAGGAACGCTGAAGTATACATCACCATCCACATTATACCCTACACCATTTTTGATGATTAGGTCAACCATCCCAATGATATCGTCAATGTGTTCAGTTGCACGAGGATTGACTGTTGCTGGCTTTAGATTGAGTTGCTGTGCAATAGTATAGTATTCAGATATGAACTTGGCTGCAATCTCAGCTACTTCAATTCCAGTTTCGTTGGACCTAGCTATCATCTTGTCATCGATGTCTGTGAAGTTAGTAATGTAGGTGACTCGAAATCCCTTATATTCGAGATATCTTCGAATCGTGTCAAAAACTGAAAATGATCTCGCATTACCAATGTGTGGAAAATCATATACAGTCGGACCACAGACATACATACGTACATTATTGCCTTCAAGTGGTTCAAAGTCTTCCTTTGTTCTGGTCCGAGTATTGTATACTTTTAGCATGTTCACTACCTATCTAAGGCTTAGAGATTCTGTTTAAAAAGACGTCTGCAATTATTGCCTCGTGTTATGGAAGGATATTACTATGCAAGAAGAATCCGACAAGATACTCCTAGAAGCCACAAGGCTTTGCCAAGATGAACGTGAAATAGAGGCAGAGGTACTTGTCAAGAAACAAATAGCGCTGGAACCGGGCAATCTAAAACTTATGACTATGTTGGGAGTTATTCAAGCCAGACTCTGCAAGGACAATAAAGCTGAATCTACGTTCAGAACAGTTCTCTCAAGAGACCCTAACTATGAAGATGCAATATGTGGGTTGGGTAGGTTATTAGATCAATCTCTAAGAATCGATGAGGCTGAAGAACTGTATAGAGTGTTCCTTCAAAATAATCCTGGTCATTTTGCGTTGGAGGATCTGTGTCGCCTGCTCATCTCAGAAAATCGAGTTGATGAAGCACTGAAACTTGCTAGAAACCATGCTTCTCAATTTGAAACCAATCCATATGCATTCAATGCAATCAGATATGCGCTTCACGTACTCGAAGATCAATTGGAAGATGCACTGAATGATGACCGTGAGAATGAGCTACTGTTTACAAAACTCATTGAGAATATTTTCGAACAACTTGAGTTAGTTGAAGCTTTGGAACGAATTGCCAAATTACCCAAAGATATGCAAATAGAGTTGGATGATGATAAGACACGCCTAATAGGTGAGTTGGATGATTTGATTCAGAGTGCCCCAAGTCGGAATATATCAGCTTCATCAGAGATTCAAGACAAAATTGAGCATCTTAAACGAGCACTTTGACTACTGCCACTTATATCCTCCAAATTCGCATTCTTCTTTCTCGCTTATGTACATCAAGTGCTGCTGAAAATCATTGAATAACCACACATGCAAATTCGAATCTTTGAGAGCTCCAAACATGCTACACCGCTCATCAAAATTTAGTCCCATTATTTTAAGGAGGCTGGGTAAATTTACTACTCTGTCGATGTTTTTCCTTGCAGTAGCGATTATTCGTTCTTTTGATCCTGTATTCATCTGCAAGATTTCAGCGTCACGTAGAACAGCTTTGATTCTCATTTCAGTTCGAAAATGATTCTAGGGTGCTACAAAATAAGCATGTCCATTGAGGTGCGTAATATCTATCTGTTCCTATTATACAAATGGACTGGAGTTCATATCGATATGAATGACGAACTCGTGGTAGAGCTTGCTGATGATTTGGGATTATACACCAAGGCATGGTCTGATGCCATGAAACATCTATATTGGTATCAGGAGAGTCCTGTTTTTGACTTCAATAAAGATGAAGAACTTGATGAGATAAGAGCAGACTTTGGAGCACCAAGTCATTTGTTTTTAATAGCCCACTTGAAAGGTCAAGATAAGATAGTTGGCGTTCTTGGTCTTCATTATCAAGATATAGTAGCACGAATAAGACGATGGGAACCAGCAATCATCCCTCAATTTTCTAATGCTGGTGTGGAAGAAGCATTACTTGGGCGAGCTATGGAATATCTATCCAATATGGGTATCAAGAGGATTAGTATTCTCATAAAGCATCCTGCAGAATCTCCCGAACTTGTTGAAAATCACTTCAGTCTGTATAAGGATGCTGGGTTTGAACGTGACCGACCTGACTCAATTGATATGATAATTCCTCTGGATAAAATGGACCAGACTATAGAACCGATTAAGGATATTCATCTAGAAACAGGTGAGAATTACACTTACGAAGACCTAGCAAGTATTGTTGTCAAGTCTTTCACATCTTCATCAGAAGAGAGAGAGATACATGGGTTTGATAAAACTGTCACTGAATATATCCAAGCAACTGCCATGCTACAGAGGATGGCCGAGGGATATTATGGATACTCATGTGATGAGCTTAGGAAAATTGCTGTGGTCGACGGAGTGCCTGTTGGCTTTCTTGGAGCATTTGTTTCAAAATCAAAGTACAAGCCGCTTACTGGAATTCTTGGACCAATGGCTGTTTTACCTAATTACCGAAGACAGGGCATCGCATCATTTCTTGTTAGAGCAGTCCTACACTCTTTGAAAGAATATGGTTGCGAATATGCCGCAGTTGGAACTCCTGCTGCAAATACAACTGCAATAAAGATGTATGAAAAGGGTGGTTTCAGGCTAGCATGTAGAATTATCAACCTAAGTAAAGAGTTGTAACTTTTTTTACCTATATCCAAAACGCATATACTTAGCATTGTAAATGAAAGAACTAGTCTAAATAATGTGTGTGAGGAATTATGTCGTATACTCAATCTCCCCCACTCTCTCCAGATGAAGTTCTTGAATTCTTAAATCATGTGACAGTAGCACGTGCCTGCACCCACAACAAGGACGGGTCGATTCATGCAGCGCCAGTCTGGTTTTACTACGAGAGTGGAAAGTTGATTTTTGGTACACCTGATAAGAGCATTAAAGCAAAGAACTTACGACGAGACAATAGAATTACAATTCTCATCGATGATGAGGGTCCTCCTACACGCGGAGTTCTCATTTATGGTGAAGCAGAGCTTACTACTGAAAATATCAATGAAACTGCTTTGAAAGTTTTCAATCGCAGAATGGATTACCAACGTGCTATTGAATATCGAGAAGGTCTCTTTAATCTGACAGACTGGGTGACAGTTGTTGTCACACCAAAGAAGATTGCCTCATATGACTATGTGAAAGACACTCGCTATAGGGAGGCAACCAGATTTAGAAGGAATGATTAGCTCTCCCAAACTTCGAAGTCTTCATCTGGTATTTCTCTTATGCTGATGTCCTGCTCGCTAAAATCTTGATCTAGTTCCTTTGGATGTGGGTGCTGCAATCCCTTTCGAATCAAAAGACAACCAATTGATGAAATTATGCCCATCAGGACAAGAGTAAGAGGTATTGACACAGAAATGAACCATCCGAAGAATGCAATCTGAGGAATACTCATTATCAAAACCACTGTGGGGAACAATGAATAAACACCATTTCTTACTCGGTTTGGGATTGCGTCAACAAACACTCTTGAAGTGAGAACATTTGCGAGTTGAAGGAAGATTCCTAGCATGAAGAAAATCATTATCATTATTGCTACAGGTAGAACTGACCCAAAGGGAACTCGCAGAATCAAGATTTCTGTTCCTGGAAGAACATAGTCAATCATTGGGGAGTTGGGCGGTGGTATTGGAAATATAATCATGATTATCGCAAAGATCCAAAAGAAAACTGCTCCTGCTGATTGGAAAAACCGAAATCTGGGAATCCATTTTTTAGGTTCGTACTTCCTCGCCCAAACACCTGATCTTTCTGAGTAGAACACTAGTGGGATCATTACAATTGTTCGAAAACTCGCCACAGCCACATCCGTCAGTAAGTAGCTATAGTACATTGGGAATAGAATCAGGTTTGACCAAACGGATATGCAACTGTTGACAAGCATCGAACCTAGTAAAAGGTATTTCACATAGGGGCTACTGAAGAGATATTGGACACCTTCCTTTAGGAGTGAAAAGTATTCATCCATTGTTGGTCGTTTCTGATTTAATTCGTCTGTTTCAGGTAGGTTTTGAACGAATCTTATGGATAGGAAAGATATTGCCACACACATTATTGCTTGCAGCTGAAAAACCCAAGGTCTTCCAAAGAACGCAGCAAGTAACCCTCCTGGAATTAGGATGATTGTGTTAACGAACCAGAACAGCATCTCAATTTTACCGATGAAAACGCCATACTCTTTTCGTTCATCATCTGCTGGCATTGATACTTGCCAATTATTATCAAACCAGCTTCCCATTGCTCCACTCTGTTGTGAGCCTGCAAATCCCATTAGTGCATATATGACTACAAGAAGAATGAATGGACTAGTTGTCGTGACCGTTGAAACCAAGTAGAACGCGATTGCATATGTCAGGAAGGCTGTTGCTATAATATAACGCTGTCCTAACCAATCTCCAATAACGCCAGTCGGATAATCAAAAAAAGTCTGAACCGACATTTCAACTATGACAAGGATCCCTACATAGGTCATTCCGACAATGAAATCATTGTTACCTAAGGCCTCTGCTACAAAAATCAGATAGAATGTCGTGGAAATCACAAATGCAATCTGCATGAAAATAGATAGAGAAGTATAGATAGTTGCTAGCTTGACTACTTCTGGTTTTGCATCTCCCAGACCAAAATATGTCCTAATCCTACCCAATGGAAGACCCCTTGATAGCTTTGGCTCGGTAGTGCCTAATAATATCTGTTGTGTTCATTGGATGTGAATTTGATAGTTCGAACCAACGTAACAACTAACCATATTCGAAATCTACTTCCCCAAGGATTTCTCTTGAAGATTTTCCAATTAACAGCTTGAATTCTCCAGACTCAATTACCCAATCATGGTTGAGTGCATCATAAAACCCTAAATCTTGAGCCTTAATTTCAATGGAATCTCTTTTTGTTTCACCCGGGTTCAGATGAATTTTTTCGAATCCTACTAGTTCCTGGAGTGGTCGATCTACAGATGCAGAGATATCCTTTGCATACACTTGGATGACTTCAGAGCCTGCACGATTACCTGTATTTGTCACATCCACCTCAACTACCAAGGTATCCTCTGGTTTTCCGATTGACTCTTTATTGAGATGGATGGATTCAAACTGAAATTCTGTATAAGATTTACCAAACCCAAATGGAAATAGAGGTTCAATATTCTTGGCATCGAACCAACGATATCCAACAAAAATACCCTCATCATAATACACCCGCTTCTGGTCATCACCTGGATAATTTCTTCGATTAGTGGTGCTGTGAGCTGGTGAATCCTCAAGCCGCTTTGGAAATGTCAATGGTAGTTTTCCAGAAGGATTCACATCTCCAAAAAGGACATTGGCTATTGCATTACCCGCCTCAATTCCTCCATACCAACACATTAAGACTGCATCGACATCATCAATCCATTCATCCATTGCAATTGGGCTACCAGCAATCCAACATACTATTGTTTGGTGATTTTCGCTTGCGACTTTCTTGATCTCACTTTCTTGCTTCTCATCAAGGCGTAAAGAATTCCTGTCCATAGATTCGGAGTCTCCTCCACGACCATGATTTAATCCAGCGAAAATTATCGCCAAATCTACTAATCTGCCATCTAGAACCAATTTGACATTTTCTTTGACTTTCTTTTTCAATCCTTCAAGAGGAGTTATTTCGTAGGGTGGAGAAACAGCAGATGACCCCCCACTCAATATCCTCCCAAACTTCTTACGCAGATTGGTTCCAAAAAGACCGATTTTTTTGAGATTGGCTATATCCAGAGGTAAGACACTCTCTTTATTCTTCAGAAGAACCATTCCTTCTTCCGCTGCACGACACACAAGATCTTGATGTTCTCTAGTATTGCGAGAACAATCTGGGAGTGATTCAGGACTATCGAAGAGTCCTGTAAGCATCATCACTCGAATGTTTCTTCGAACCCGGTCATTCAGTATCGTTTCAGTGAATTTACCAGCATGGTACGCCTTCTCTAGTGATTTTGTCTTGTACTTACTTGGCCAAGGCATCTCCAGAGTTAGTCCTGCATTGATACAGCCATCTGTGGTTTTGATTGGTCTTGATGCAAACCAGTCCGTCATAACGAGGCCATCGAATCCCCATCTATCCATTAGGGTTTCTTGAAGGAGATACCTATTCTCGCTAGCATATACACCATTGACCATGTTATAGGATGTCATTATTGCCCAAGGATTCGCTTCCTTCACTACTTCTCCAAATGCACGAAGATAGATTTCATGCAATGTGCGCTCATCAATTTCTGAGCTAGAACTCATTCGGTCTATCTCCTGATTATTTGCTGCATAATGCTTGAAACATGCTGCGACTCTCTGACTCTGTACTCCTTCAACAAATGGAATCGCTAGCTCTTTCGTTAGAAATGGGTCCTCACTAAAATACTCAAATGTTCTACCATTCAGTGGAGTCCGACAGATGTTCATGCCAGGCGCCAAGAGAACATGACGACCTACTGCTCTGACCTCTTCCCCCATCGCAGTTCCAATATGACGCATTAGCTCCTTGTTCCAAGAAGCCGATAGTGCAACTGGAGCTGGAAATCGCGTATTCTTTTTGAATCCGCTTGAATGCATGGCTACTCCTAGAGGACCATCAGTCATTTTGAAGGAGGGAATGTTTAATCTCTTGATTGGTTTTGTTGTGTAAATTCTTAATCTTCCATGACTTGCAAGGAGCTCGAATTTCTCGTTCAAGGTCAATCTTGCTAGTAGATCTTCCACTCTTTTCTCAATCTTAGCTTTTTCATCAAGATATAATGGATTCTCGGCCATTTCAAAATATTTCAAAACTGACATCCTTTATTGTCTTTCGAAATCATAAAGACTCTGAAAAACTACAAAGCTGCTTTGATTTTTTTAGATAGCATAAGGAAACTTTCAATCGAGGATGATAATCTGAGAGTATTTTTATGGTGCGCTGTATATTGTGAAAATCCCATTTGTCGCAATCCATACTGGGAGGTTGACCCTTGAAACGCAACGCAATCCTATTACTTATGATGCTCTTGTTAATAGTTTCATTTTCAAATGAAACAACAGCACCAACAAACATTGATGCTTTTGACTCTTCGAAATTCGTCTTATCTCAAACAGAGATCTCAATTTATGAGCTAATAACTCCTGAAGTTAACACTTCTTATACTCAAGATTTAGCTCGTTCCCTTTTTGGGTTAGCTGATGTATTACCTGAAGAGGTAGAGGGGAGATTCGTAGTAAACTCAGGAAACAGAACCTTCGAAGTCGACTCTCGAGATGGGTCACTATTCTATGCAAATTATGACAAACTCTGGAATATTGGATTGGGGAATGACCTACCCTCGCCAGGTACGAGTTATGAGATGGCAATGTCGTGGTTGGAGGATAATAATCTCCTTCCAGCTAATGCAGTCTTTATGGATGTTGGTTCAACAAATGTTTCGGCATTTAATTTAGATGATGGAAGATCGCGGTCAAAGATTCTTCAATATCATGTGAATTATGAATTCATTATTGATGATATACCAGTAGCAGGTGAGGCTGCTCAAATTTCAGTAATTATTGGCGATGGTGTGAGTCTTGCTGATAGAGTCCTTGGAGTTGATTGGAAGTGGAGAGAACCAAAGCCAGATGCATATACGAAATTACCTCTCATTGAATACGAATCAATCCTCGATGCGAATGGAATAGATCCTCGCAATGTCGAGAACCATCGTTTGGTGTACACAGTTGATGATGATGAAGAGAACAATAAATTACTCTATCCAGTCTGGGAGATTGAAATTATTGAGGATGACAGTGGCGAGATTCCTGGAATCCATGATATCAAATATATTGATGCAACTCTCTTCGACCCAATCGTTGAGATAACTACTCCATCACATGGCATATCCGTGATGCCTGGGACATCCATCACATTTGACTGCAGTGTATCATTCGGGACTCCAC
>JAEORI010000037.1 GCA_016840965.1 Candidatus Thorarchaeota archaeon
AGTGATCAAATCCTGCAAGACCCTTGCTTATTGATCCAACAAACTGTCCATAGTCAACCAATAGCTGAGATGAGTGAGGGTTTACTTTGGCAAGAACTATACCAGGAAGGAAAGAAACTAACCGCACATAGTGAGTTGAGCCATCAGTGGACTTGGTTGTTTCAATATCTAAGTCATTGATACTGCTACGTACTATTGGAGATTCAAACCCGACATCGGCAAGTGCAAGATGATGCATTGCATTGTTCTGTAACTCTAGGGTTTCGCGTTTCTCAGACCTTGCTGCAATCTTCAGAACATACTCTTCTCCGCTGTCTGTAATCAAATGATAATTCTGATCTCGTTCACTTGGCAATTCCTTAAGACTACCTGAAAGACCATAAAGTGACTTGACAATATCATATGCTTGGTCAATATCGAAATTCGGTCTCTCAGCGTCTCTCAACGAGAATTCACCTCATGATATTGAAATGAGGTGCATCCGATGCCATAAATGTAAGCGTTCCTGTCTTAGTGCTTTTCCAGGAACTTCTCTAGGTTCTTAATATAATCTTCAACAGGCATCTCCCATCGACAAGTGGATTCCTTATGTAGATGGTAAAACTCGTGTATGCCTCCTGGGACAACATTTCTAATGGACATGCGGAAGCCTCTCTATCATGCCAATATTGATAGAATCCGGGAAGTAGAAGCAGAAATCTATAGACTCCGCATAATTACAGGGCTCCAGATGCGGACAGTCTAGAGTCTGTGATTGTTAGCAAGGTCTCTTAACTCAAGTGTGTCAAGATAGGTATCCATAGCAAACATGGTCAGTGTTTTGTCTACCTCCGGGAGTTCTCGCAGGAAATCTACAATGAAATTATTCATCTCGCCTATATTCTCAGCTCTGACCTTTAATAGAACATCATACTCACCACTCAATACATGTACTCCTTGGACTAGAGGGTGAACAGCTATTTGTTCACAAAACTCTCGCTGCGAGAGAACGCCCTTTCTTCCTGGCACACGATATCTGACTGTGACAAGAATAAATGCCAATGTTCCACGATTGACTTTTTCCGGATTTACAATAGCTGAATAGTATCTGATGATATCATCATCTTTCAAAGACTTCATTCTTGCATGCACCGAGGAGATTCCAATGCCTAAAACTTGGGAGAGCTTAGCTATGCTCTGTTTGCTGTCTTGTTGCAGAAGATGAAGTAATTCCTTATTCTTTTCATCAATTTCTCTTTCTTTAGAAAATTTTACGCCCATACCAAGATTTGTGACGTAAAATAAGAAAAATATTCCCTTTTCAGCAGGAAAATCATATAGCCTCTTTGAGTAGTGGAATCTTGAGAGAAGTCATTGCCTCAAAAGTAGAATAATGGAAACTCTCGAGTTTCATCACCCCCCCAGGGTCCGCACTCGAGGCAATGTAATCTCTCATAATCTCACACTATGATTGTCAGAGGTCACTCTTGATGTGCAAAGAACATGGACAACCTGAATTTCTTAGACTGATTTTTTCCGACATTCTTGGATATACACGTAGCATCGAGGTCGGATATGACAGGCTGGAAGAGATTACTGAACATGGACTGGTAATCGATGGATCCTCTGTCCCTGGTTATGCAACTGTAAATGAAAGTGATGTTCTTCTTCTCCCTTCTCGCGCCACCCCACGTCCCCAGCCATGGGATTCATCAGCGGCATTCCTACTATGTCGGATTCACGAAGTTACAGGAGCGCCCCATCCCAGAGACCCTAGAAATATCCTTCGAGGAATTACTTCATTGGCAGGAAAACGAGGACTACAGCTCATGGTCGGCAGTGAGCTTGAGTTCTTCACAGTGTCCAGACAAGCAGACGAATCAATAGTACCTCTTGATTATGGTGGTTATTTCTCCTCACAACCACAGGACTTTGCTCTTGATTTCAGACGGGATGTCATTAGGACGTTGAAAACACTAGGGATTGCAACAACCTCTCACCATCATGAGGTGGCAAAGGGACAACAGGAAATCGGACTCCAATATGTCGAGGCTGAAACCGCAGCAGACAACATAATGCTCTCACGAATTGCCATTTCAGAAATGGCATATCGGAGAGGAATGATTGCGACCTTTATGCCAAAACCGTTTCCAGATCAGAATGGGTCTGGAATGCACCTTCATCAGAGTCTATGGAACCTAGATGGCTCCCGGAATCTATTTGCTGCCGCTGGAGAAAGTGCAATCTCTCAATTGGCAATGACCTACATCGGAGGGCTTCTTGAACACGCAATCACATTAGCCGCCATTCTAGCGCCTACTGTGAACTCATACAAGAGACTGGTACCTGGTTTTGAGGCTCCTACCCGAGTTGCATGGGGATATAGAAACAGAAGTACCATGGTTCGTATACCTCACTTCAATGGGTCTAAGAGAGCTGCAAGGATCGAACTCAGATGTCCAGATGCAGCTTCATCACCACATCTCGTTATAGCAAGCATTCTTGCCGCAGGGTTGGACGGAATTGAAAACCAGATTGAACCGCCACTTCCCACAGACAAGGATCTTTACGAATCAGGAGTCACTCTCAAGTCCCTTCCCGGGTCTTTGGAAGGAGCTCTTGATTGTTTAGAAAAGAGTACTATGATGAGAAACGTACTTGGTGACTCAGTTGTCGACACCTTAGTAGCATTGCGGAGGCGCGAATGGAAAGAATATGTCAGGTTCACACGGGATCCGGGTAGTTCAGAGGTCACAGAATGGGAAATTGAGAAATATATGCATGTAAACTAAGGGTGAAGTGAACAGATTACTGATATCACGAATTCTATAAACAGATTGGTGGTCCGGCGACGTGAGAGGGAATAGAATGGTAAAATGCAGGATCACCGTACTGAAACGGACATTTCACGAAGAACTTGCAGAAGAATACCTGCAGTCGAGAACTGGTAAATGTGGAGAATTCAAAGAAGGTCAAGAATTTATCACAGAGAGCCCAACAGCAAAGCC
>JAEORI010000279.1 GCA_016840965.1 Candidatus Thorarchaeota archaeon
AATAGATATTGTGGATCAAGACGAGTCTAATACTACTCCTTATCCTTTTTGAAAGGGTTGCCTCTGAATGGATTCTTTGGAGCGTGCATCTTTATTTTGAAGATTTCTTTCGTCTTACTGCCAGTCGAATCTTTTTCTTCGCTCAATAATTTCTCCTCTCAAACCACATTGTGGTTGGACTGTAACAGCTCATGAGTGCATATGAATCTATCATTATTAACTAAAACATCAGGGTTAAAACGATTCCAAAAAACGTGAATCAGGAAAGAAAATGGCGAGTAGTAAGAAATCTTGGTTGGACGCTTCTGTTACAAGGTTTGGTATGATGGTTATTGCTACAATTCTGTTTAATTTTGGGTTGTTTTTTATTTTAAATTTCCTTGCGCCATTCGTTGCAGGTTTCATTATTGGTTTCCTGGTAGCCAAAATTAGAGATGGAGTTGTTGTTAGCTTTACAGGGACTTTGACTAGCTATTTCATTATCTTTACGATATCTGAGTGGTTTCAGGGATTTAGCAGTGCACCACTGGATGTGTTTATTGCTATTCTTATTATGGTAGCAATCGGATCTGTTGGAGGGATCATAGGATCTCTAATCTCGACTAAAACAAAGAACTAATTCATGTATCCACAATCAATCTTCCCGGAGTGTAATTTGCGTTTGGACCGACAGTAGTTCGCCGTAGGGGGTTTCCAAAAAGAACCCATTCAGCAACTGATACTGCAGTATCAATAGTAAGCGTTGTTGTTTCTCCATTCCGAACATTTTCAAGTTCAATGAGAGATTTTCTGTCAAGATTCTCTGTAAGAGTCTTGTCAACTGCAAGTTTCACCTCGCCTATGAGCTCATGAGAATCAAGAAAATCCAGAAAACCAAATTTCCAACCATCGCAATAAGCGCAACTACGCCAATCATCAAAGGGCTTTACATTGTTCATAGTGTCAAGTGTTGCACCAATATAAGATGCTCCAGAATTCAGAAATGCCTTCAATAAAGGACCTTCTTGCGCAGTACAGCAAGCTTCTGAATAGACAACAGGATATCCTTTGAACTTAATCGCTGATGCTTGTTCATAGCTTAAAATGACTGAGTTGTGTGTTGCCCACTTATCTGGAGTTCCATGAATACGGGTTGTAAACACACCATCTGAAAATTGAAGAATGAATTCACTGACAGATAACAATTTTGAGTCATCATCTGAAAACTGATGCAAAACTTCAACGTCAAAACCTAATTCAGCAAGTGCTAAGGCATGCCTGTTAGATCTTTTTGGTTGGCTATCAAAAACAACTGCAATATTGCTGTCAACAATGAAAGGATCCATGTGATATAATACGGTTTCAGGGGGACCAAAGATACGGCCAAAGGGAAAATCAGGAATGCCATCACCATCTAGATCTTGAATGAACCAATCAGTGAAGGAATAGACACTGTCATAGGAAATTTGTGTTGCAGGTAGTTCTTTGTTGCTACCGATTAGTAGTACGCCTTTGTGAAAGTTTGGGTCATAATTTTCTTTGATTGTTTTCTGTGTAAGAATCCATGATCGCCCTTTTTCCACGATATAATCAGATTCAAGTATCTCAGCTTTTTCATGATAAAGTTCTTCATTCTTACTCCCAACCCTACCACAAACCACTAGCATTCTCTTGAGTAGGTTTCTATCCATTTGACCTATATCGAATGAAAGTTCTTCCTGTGACCTTCTTTTCCTGAATATCTTTCGGATTTCGTTTACAGTGCCATACCCACTCTTTCTGATGATGTTCATGTCAATAGAGACCTCATCAAAAGTGATAATTACTCTTACTGGTGTAGCCGCGTAAGCTAGGAATAAGACAAGAATTGGTTGTTAATATGACTTTAGAAATAAAATTAATTTCAATGGATTTGGATGGTGTTCTCTTTGATGGTTCTAGTGCTGCATATGTAGTAGCTAAACATGTAGGACTCGCAGAGCAATATGAAACACTCTTTCAAAAGATGGCTCAAGAAAAAATGAGTCTAAAACAATCAGTAATAGAAGGTACCAAGATTTGGAAAGGAATAACCATTGATAGGTCCTACCATAGCATTGTGAATTCTTTGCCTTTAATGGAAGGAGCAGAAGACGTTGTAAATACCTTGAAATCATGGGATTATGAGGTGGGTTGCATTTCAAGTGGTGTAAGCCAGTTCTTTATGGTTCCACTCATTGAAAGGTTAGATCTTAACTTTGGTTTTACCAATATTCTTGGTTCAAAAAATGGCGCTCACGATGGAACAGTGAAATTCATTATGGGAGGAGCTGAAAAAGCTGAAACTATCCTAAAGTACGCAAAACAAAATGGATATCCTAGAAATAGTATAGCAAGTGTAGGTAATGGTCTGAATGACATTGAGTTGTTCAATATTTCATCATTTAGTATAGCATTCAATCCGGTTGATGTAAGGGTCAGCGATGCAGCTTCAGTAACAGTATCATCAAAAGACCTGCGGTCTATTCTGCCTCACTTCACGAAGTCCTAGTCCAATATCTTATGGAAGGCGTTTTTGATTTGTTCCTTGTCTTCTCTCGTTAGACTGGGGTGGATTGGAATATCAAAATGCTTCTGACCAATTTCCTCAGATATTGGTAGACTAAGTTTTGAATAGTCAGGATAATTTACAAACTTAGCCCAACGCCACTGCTGGATATGAAGGTAAGTATCTTGCTTATGGCATGGTAAGGCATAAACAGCTCTTGAACCAATACCTTCGCTTCTGAGGGATGTGACGATCTCATCACGATTCATCTTATCAGAGAAGATCCGAGGTGCGTAGAGATGGTATGATGATTTTAGACCTTCCTCTTCAACTTGAGGTCGGATTTCATCAAACTCTGACAGGAAATCATTAAACTCCTGAGCATTGCGGCGTCTCTGTTTAACAGCCTCTGGTAATCGTTTGAGCTGTTCGATACCTAATGCTGATACTATGTCCAACATTCGATTATTGTATCCAATTCTATAGTGACTATATCCTCCCTGCTTACCACGTCCATGGTTTTTCACCATCAGAATCTCATCATAGAGGTCTTCATTGTCTGTAGTAATCATCCCACCTTCTCCGGTCATCATATTCTTAGTAGCATAGAAAGAGTACGCAGCTACATGACCAATTGATCCAGCTTTCTTCCCCTCAACCTCTGCACCATGTGCTTGACATGCGTCCTCAATTACTTGCAGATCATGGGAGCTCGCAATCTCCATAATATGTTTCATGTCCGCAGGCATTCCAAAGATGTGTACAGGCATGATTGCACGAGTTTTGTCGGTAATAGCAGCCTCGATTAGGTCAGGATCAATGTTATAGCTATCTGGTTTGACATCGACAAAAATAGGAACAGCACCTATCATGGCAATCGTGTTCGCTGAAGCGATGAATGTAAAGGGAGATGTTATGACCTCATCACCGGGCTGAATGTCCATAGCTTCAAGAGCTGTGCTAAGAGCTGTAGTTCCGTTCGTTGTTACTGTGGCAAACTTAGTACCTGTATATTTCGCATATTGTTTCTCAAGTTCTCGAGAAACATTGCCTTCCGCCAGCATACCTGATTCAAGAACACGTTTTACAGCTTCAATTTCCTCTTGACCTATTATAGGCTTAGCAAAAGGGATCATGGTAATTCACACTCGGTTGGAAATCGAAACAGAATAAAACCCTTTGGCATGAATAACAATTGCACTGTTACTCAACTGGTTTTTCAGGAGTTGCATCGATTTCAGCTTGGAGTTCCCTATAATAGGCATTACGACGTTTATTCTCAATTAGACCCACTAAACCAATTGATGAGCTCATTACTGCAAGTGCTACTAGCATATATGCCAAGTTACCAAGATAGAAAATTATCGCGAGTGCGAGTCCGCTCATGAAACCGGTTGAAACCCGAGCAAAGTTGGTTGTCTTTCTTGGAGTAAGTCGTTGACTCATCCAATCAATAACTGTTGTGAAACCGAGTGCTACAGAAAGAAAGAACCAGAACCATTCTGGATTCAGTTGTACTCGGAATATGAAAAGAATAAGGAGACCGCCTCCTAAACCACCGTAAATACCACTGCATCTTCCGCATAGGTAAATTGAACGACCCATAATAGAAACACGAAGACAATGACCATACATCGAGGGAGGATGATGAGATAGAAGCATATGAATTCCATCTCGAAAATCACCTGTTCGGTCAAACTCTTCCATGCTATCTACCAAGAGTTCATCCGAGTGACTCTTGCCTTTGTCCACACTGCTCACAGATATCACTCATCAAAATCCATTTTTCAATGTCTTAAAACCATTGCTTTGGAGCTAGTGATTTTACAATCGTTTTAACCAACTTTAAGTTAGTTTAAACATTTGAAGCATTTTCAAGTGAAACACCAGCTTATTCTACTATGCAGTCGCAGACTTAATCCATTCGCCATTTTGATGCATTCTGTTAACATCGATATGCACGAGAAAACAGAACGACAACGATAGGATTTTAATGTAGGTTCGGATATCGTAACTTGACTTTAACAAAACCGGACGGAATTATGTATGGAGAAACTGTTACTTGTTAACATGGACAAGTGTACAGGTTGCAAGCAATGCTCACTTGCTTGTTCGCTTATAAAAGAGGATCTTTTCGATTCAGCCAGAGGGAGAATAAAGATTCTAAAGAAGGAGGATATTGCTCTTGGCTTACAACTTCTTTGCGAACAATGCGAGTCACACCCTTGTATTGCATCTTGTCCAAATGGAGCTTTATCAAGAAATGAGGTGACTGGAATAATTACAGTGAATGAGAAACTCTGTACATCACAAGGTGCTTGTGTTGACGCTTGTATTTATCATGCTATTCGACTCCACCCAGAAACGAAGAAACCAATGTTCTGCGATTTATGTGGAGGAAAGCCATATTGTACTAAACACTGTGTTCCTGGAGCACTTCAATGGATAGAAAAAACAGACGCGAGTGGCAAAGAGAAGAAAAAATACCGTTCTACAAGAATGAACGTGTATAAAGAAATGAAAAAGGAGGCTGCGTAGTTGTACGGACACCAAGGTAAGATATTGCATGTTGATATTGGTACCGGAAAAAATTGGGTAGAAGACATTCCTGAAGAATGGCGTAGACTCTATGTCGGCTCAAGAGGTATCAATGCAAAGTTGCTCTGGGATTATTGTAAAGATCCATCTATCACTTGGGATGATCCAAGAAACATCATCATCTTTGCTCCGGGTGCAGTGACTGGTACAACAGCTCCAGCATCAGGCCGTACTTCTGTCACTACTGTGGGATGCACCACAGGCATGTATCTAAAGAGCAATACTGGAGGTCATTGGGGAGCAGAGCTCAAGTTTGCGGGATATGACCATCTTGTTGTACATGGTGTTGCTAAAAAACCAGTATACATCCTGATAGAAAATGAACATGTAGAAGTACGAGATGCAAAAGAACTCTGGGGCAAAGATATCATTGAAACTGATGCACTCCTTAAGAAATGGCACGGAGAAAACTCTAGAGGCCTCTATATTGGGCCGGCTGGAGAGAATCTAGTCAGGGCCGCTTCAATTCAATGTTCACTGTATCATGCTGCAGGTAGAGGCGGAGGAGCTGCAGTCATGGGCAAGAAGAAGCTAAAGGCAATTTCTGTAAGGGGTACAAAACCCGTCCGCGTAAAAGACCCGAAGAAATTTGCTAAAATAGCTGAAGAAATGCGTGAACTCCTCAAAAAGGATAGTGGCGCACAGTCCTTGCATGAATTTGGGACTTCTGGTTCAATTGGTGCAGTCAATGAGCTTCATGCATTCCCAGGAAAGAACTGGCAGACAGGATATACTGAAAATGCTCACCCAATAACAGGTCAGGCTCTTAACGAGAAAGGCTACCTTAAGCGTAGAGTAGCATGCTTTGGATGCACCATCGGTTGTCATAGGTACTCAACTATCGAGAAAGGGCCCAATGCAGGAATTGCTAGCGGAGGTCCTGAATACGAAACCTTCGGCGCACTGGGAAATGGACCGGGAATCATTGATACCGAAGGTGTTCTCATTCTCAATGAGATATGCAATCGACTTGGCCTTGATACGATTACTGCAGGTACTGTTACTCAGTGGGCAATTGAGAGTTACCTCAGAGGTGTGCTCACAAAGAAGGATACAGATGGGCTTGAACTTGATTGGGGAAAACTGAATGAGGTAAAGAAAACCATCGAAAAAATGGCTTTTCGAGATGGAAAGCTTGGTAACCTTCTTGGTGATGGGCTGAAAATCGCAACAAAAAAGGTTGGCAAAGATTCCTATAAATGGGCTATTATGAATGCCAAAGGACTTGAGCAATCGAATGTTGAAACAAGATCAGCAAAGGCATATGCATTGGCTTTCGCAGTGAATCCAAGAGGTAACGATCACCTGATGACTGAAACATTTGCTGAGTTTGGAGCTAGTCCAGAAGCGATTGATGTCATAGAAAAGGTGACAGGCGATAAGAAATGGGCTTCACCCCACTTCACAGAGTATAGAGCAGAGATAGTTCGATGGCATGAGGATTGTTATGAGATAACAGAAGCACTTGGTTTCTGTGTCTTTACATCAACAGCTGCGTTTGGTGTCAATCCGGATAACATGGCAAGACTCTATGGAGCTGCCACTGGGATTGAATTGTCGGAAGAAGAAATGATGTTGACCGGAAGACGTGTGTGTACAATTGAGAAAGCGTTCAATGTCACAAGAGGCGCAACACGTGAGCATGACAATCTCCCATGGCGTTTAATGAACGAAGGTGCTGCATCAGGTCCGTTGAAGGGTGAGAAAAACTCACAAGAAGAGTTGGACGGGATGCTTGATCGCTACTATGAGCTTCATGGATGGGACAAGAAAACAAGCTGGCCAACTAGAGAAACTCTCGAGATGCTCGATCTGAAGTTTGTGGCGGACTATTTAGAAGAAATCGGGAAACTTCCCTAAGCGAGGGGCTTTGCCCCTCTTCTATTCTAAAGGATGTAGTAATTGTGAAAGGTTTCAAAGAATTGGGTGTAGCAATGACTGGTGTCTTTCCAGTAAGTGAAGCAGTTGAATTGGCAAAGGTTGCTGAAGCATCGGGTCTGGGTTCAGCTTGGTTTGCTGAGGATTATTTCTTCCGTGGAGGCATACCCTACATGGCTGCTGCAGCAATGGCTACTAAGAAAATCAGATTGGGATTGGGTGTTGTCAATCCCTATTCTCGTCACCCAGCATTGATAGCGATGGAGTTTGCTACACTCGACGAGATGTCAAATATGAGAACAGTATTTGGTTTAGGCTCTGGAGTGCCCTTCTGGATGGACCAGATGGGTATTTACGATAAGAAACCACTATCAAGAACTCGTGCATGCGTTGAGCTTGTTCGAAAAGTGATGACTGGTGAGAATGTAAACCATGCTGACAACTTCTTTTCAGCTAAAGATATCAAATTAGTCTTCAAACCTGTGCGAAAGAGTGCACCTATTTACCTAGCATTTGAGGGGCCTAAAGGTCTAGAACTTTCAGGAGAGATTGGTGATGGAGTAATACTTTCTATTTTCTGTACTCCATCCTACGTTAAGTCTGCATGGGACTGTGTTGCCAAAGGTGCAAAAAAAGTTGCCAAGTCATTGGACAATTACGAAATGGTAGCATACATGCCTATGGTTATTCATGATGATCTAGACAAGGCGATTAGCATAGCTCGTGAATTCTCAAAGCTATATCTTCCTCACTCACAAGAGGGAGGTCCTTTGATGTCTCACGCGGGAGTCAAACCTGAAGAAACCATAGCTATGAGAAAAGCTGCTGAGAAAAATGATGACGGATTATTATCGGAACTCATCACTGATGATATGGTGAAAGAGCTTTGTCTAGTTGGTGATAAAGAAGCTTGCATAAAGAGACTCCAGCAGATGATTAATGCAGGCGCAAATACAATCGTTGCTTTTCCAGTTCCTGGAACAGAACCAATAGAAAATGCAAAGATATTGGGCAAAGAGTTCACAAATCAACTACGTTAGAGGTCTTGAATCAATGGAAGAATCAGTAGAACCTTTCTGTTTAGATATAGATGGCACTCCTAATCTGACACCAGATATAAAGAAAAGAAACAGGATTATAGGATACATCACTTCCTTTCTTACCGTATTCACTCTTGGTACAACAGAAATCTTCGCATCATGGTACTCAACGAGAATGGGCGGGACTCCACTCGAATCTGGATTAGCTTTTGGAATATTTGGTTTGGTCTATATGTTTTCACCAGCCATAGGAGGTCGTCTATCAGACAATCTTGGCCGAAAAAAGACACTCTTACTCTCTACGAGTGGGTATATTGTGGTAATTCTACTATATCTTCTACCTTTCTTCAGTCCTTGGCAACTCATAGCAATACGAGCTATTGAAGGGTTTGTGTTTGGTTTCGTAGCACCCACAATTGAGGGGATGGTGAGTGAGCTTGAGCCAGAATCACAGGTTGCTTCGTTAGGGAATTTCTCAACCTCTTGGAGTGCATCAATGATTCTACCACCAATGGTAATAGCATATCTCTCAGGTATCTATGGAGACCAATCAGGAATATTTGTTGTCCTTGGAGTTGAATTTCTAGCACTGACAATAATTGCAGTATTCCTACAAGGATACAAACGAAAGCCAGATACTACATCAATAAATACTGAAGATAATATTGCACTAGTTTCATCAGAGAAGGTGAGTAAGAGCTCGCCACTTTTTGTTGCATCATATCTATCTGTGATGCTTTGGGGAGTGGTGTCTACGATAGTACTTGGTTTGTTTCCATCCTACATTGTAATACTATCTGATTTGGGATATCCCTTCGTTAGTCAGGATTTTGGTAATCTCCTTCTAATCTGGAATCTATCTCGTACTGTCACATTTATTGTGATTGCGAGACTATCTGGAGAGCATATGAAGCAAGCCATCGTCGGAGGAGCAATCCTCTCAGCTATATCAGGTTTCATGTTATTCTTCTTCACTGACATATGGGTGTTCATTATTGCCATGATCTTCTCAGGAATAGCTGTTGGTTTCAACTATCTCGGAGCACTATATTTGGTTGTTTCATCAACTGATATTGAGAAAGGATCTCATGCAGGACTAGTTGAGAGTATGGGAGGAGTGGGATTATTCCTTGGACCCATAATAGGAGGTTGGCTCATGGAAATTGGACTTACACTCCCATATCTAATGTATGCATTGGTATCTGTTGTTGTTCTTATCCTGATAGTGGCTCTTTTGAGAAAACAAAATTAATGAAACCCAGTCATTTCTCCTTCAGGATATCATCGAAGGCTCCTTCAATGCAAGGAGCCTCGTTAATCTGTTTCTTGGGTGGAAAAGGATATGCAACCTTACTGTGGGATAGACCTGATTCAACAAGCATGAATGCAGTTTTGATAGCTATTACCCACGGATCGATGATGGGCACCTTAAGCTCTTCCATGATAGGTTTGAGATTAACTTCATGGGACAATGCGGTACATCCAAGGACAATAACATCTGCACCTTGATTCTTCATCAATTCTCGACATTCATGAAGAATCTCTTTTTGGGCTTGAGCAGGTTTCTTTGCGATTTCCAGAACGGACATTTTCAAGTAACGAACCCCGGCACAGAAAGACTCGAGTCCCTCTTTTCGGATCCCATGTTCAATGCACTTCTTTAGAGATTCGCCTTGGACTGTAACAACACCAAATCGGGTTCCTAATGTAAGAGCAAAATGAAAAGCAGTATTTCGTGGTCCGACCACCGGAACCTTCGAAACTTCACGAGCAGCTTCAAGCACTGGATCACATGCGCAGTCTATCATGATTACATCATAGCCCTTTTTGTTTGCGAGTACTACTTGTTCGAGAATGAAAGGGGCATTATACGCTTCATCTGTCAGAGACTCAACGCTGTGTGTACCATAACGCGGGGTGAAATTACCAATCTCGCAACCAGGAGGAGTATGCAAATCAACAAAGGATTTCTTCTTAGGATCTTTCCACCAGTCAATACCGGTTGCTCCAATGAGGGCTAATTTTGTCATATGATGGCTCCCTCCAATGCAAAATCATAACATAGTAATCTTATAGCTTCCTCTGAAACTAGTGGAGCCGTCCTATTATCTCTTCCATTGGTTTGTATTCGAGCTCTGGATGACCATATCTCTCTGGAGAAAATGCTTTCTTCCCAATATCAGTACTTCCAGCAAACCGAAGTCTTTCATGAGCTGGAACAGCTGTAACGACAACCTCCATTCCTTCCCTAAGATTGGCACTCATTACACCATGTCCATTCTCAGGATTATGTAAGCAGATTAAATCAGGAAACATCACTACTGGCTTACCATCGCACATAGCCATCATATACTCATTCTTTACAACTATTTCGAAACGACCCCTTAGGTTCTCGGGCTTGATTCGTACCAAGACATGCCAATGTCCTGCGCGATCCTCACCCTTGACTTCTTTGACCTTGCCCTTGGCAAGAACTTGACCACCCATGACATCCAGAAACGCATCAATAGCGTTCTTCTTGTTCTTATTGGCATCTCGAATAGCTGCTCCAAGTTCGATTGACTTTGAAATGCTGTTTGGAATCACAGCTTTCTTGAGCTGCGCTCCAGACTGATAGTAGTGGTTGTTAGCTCCAGCACCACCATCTTGAACTACTGCGAACCGTCCAATCTCATCAGCAAGCGCGGGGGAAGTGGTTTTATCTACAATGATTATGCTTCCATTCTTAGAAACAACAGGCATAGGACATAGCTCAATCCCGTATCCTACAAAAGTAATCATTTGGGTTTCAGGAGCGGATCTTCCAAGACCATCTCCATCAACACACGTAATCCCTGCTCTTGCTGCTAATGATAGCATCACAGTTGTATTAGTTCCGCCGAGTTCAAAGGGGACAAGGTGATTTACCTTCTTGCCTGTAATTCTTTCAGATATCTTCATTGCCTCGTGGAGTTCATATCGAGTTTCCCAGGCTTCAAGCATGTCTCCTACTGATTTGAATACCTGGACTGAGCCCATGTATCCGCCACATACAATAAAAGCATCGTCTTTGATATCGTCTGGCGGAGTAATCTCGTAGACTCTTCCTTTGTTGTAGTCCCAATCCACCATTGGCTTCCCAAATGAAACAGGGTCTCCCCCACCACCGGTTCCAAGTATGCCAACTCCTAGAAGCATGTCATAGGCGTTCTCTTTTGTAAGCTTCATGGTCATAAAACCCCATATTCAGACTTTGTCTAGCTTGCTTCTCTAGTCCCTTCCATTGTGTGAACGAATTTGTACCAACGCTGCTTGGTTCCAACCTTAGCGCGTCTTTTCCATCCACCAGTTTTTGGAAAGTCGTCTATTATTTGATGCAACTTTTTCGCTCTGGAAATGACCAAGTCCTTCTGTGCTTGATCAAGTTCTTTAACTTTAGGGGCAAAATCAACGAATTTCTTGATATTCTCCGTGACTGTGTAGTAAAAGCCCCAGTCGTCAGACAGCATCTTTGCTATATATTTCCCATTTATAGCATCGTCGCGTCCATCTTCGTTTACATCATATACAAGAAATGTGATGATTAGGTCTTTCAAGTCCTTAGCATTTATCTCAACAATCTGAGTCTTTTCCAAAAACAACTCAGCCAGAGGAATAGTGGGCGAATCGATTTCTAGACGTTTATTTTTCTTAAAATCGATTTTATGACAGAATTCTAAGTGGTCATAAAAAACATCTATCTTTCTGTCTCTTTTTTTGTCTATGAATAGGTCTCTGAGTGTTGAAGCTCTAGCAAAACTAGGTGGCACCCAATAGTATCCAAGATCATCTCGAAAGAGGTTGATTAGTTTCTGTCGATGATTGTAATATGATACGAAATCTATGTCTGTAACTTCACGGCCCATTTTAATATGAAGATCTGCAAACTCTGGGCTCTTTAGTCTAAAGGCAAGACAGCCAATAATGCGAAGAGGAACTCCGATTGCAGCTGCTGCTTTTTCTATTCTTAAGGCTTCATCCATGAAATCTTCAAGAATGGAGCCATATTTGTCAGTCACTTGTCAGTGCACCTCAGTACTCAGATTATATATGACGATGATGAAGTACATTAATATCTTGCGTCATGTCAACATTATCAGCTTATTTTTCAAAATCATATTAAAGTGCTGGGATACCGCTATACCATTAAGGATTTAAATTGACTAGAAGAGATTTCCTTTATCATAATATGAGGTAGTTAGATGAGAATTTTCCTAGCAGCTGATCCACACGGAAGTCAACAGACATGGGAGAAGATGTGTAGAGCACCTAAAGTGTTCAAAGCCGATATAGCGATGATGTGCGGAGACCTCACAGGCAAAGCAATCATGCCAATTATTCAAGAGAAAGAAGATAGATGGTACGCTTCACCACACGGTAGTAAGAAGACATTCAAGAAACAAAAGGACTTGGATACTTTTGTCAAATTCACAAAGGATGAGGGATACTATCCAAAGATACTAACACCAGATGAACTTGCTAAACTTCGAGAAACGCCAGGAGCCATAACAAAGCTGTTCCAAGATTTGATGGTAGAGCGAATGCAGGAATGGATGGATATGGCAAATGAGAGGATTCCAGAAGACATTATGGTAGTTGTCAATCCAGGGAACGATGATGATTATTCAATCGACAAAGTCATTCAGAATGACCCACGGGTAATCTATCCACTTGAGAAAGTTGTAGATGTGAAGGGATACCCCATGATTAGCTTGGAATGGGTCAGTTCAACACCCTGGAACACTCATAGAGAATGCTCTGATGAGGAACTAATGGAGAAGCTTGAAGCTGAATTTGCTAGACTAGAAACAAACGATTACTCAAATGTAATATGCAATTTCCATGATCCACCATTTAACTCTGGACTAGATACAGCTCCGACGTTGGATACGGAACACAAGATTAAGAAATCCGGGGCGTACGAGGTTGTTGGACCAGTGGGGAGCAAGTCAGTTAGAGCTGTCATTGAGAAGTATGAACCCCTTTTAGGAATGCATGGTCATATTCATGAGTCCGTCGGATACCGGCAACTAGGCCGAACACTCTGCGTAAACCCGGGTTCAGAATACAGAGAGGGAATTCTGAAAGGTTTCCTCATTACAATAGAGGACGGTAAAGTTCAAGCTGGAAGAGTTGAACTCTAATTTAGTAGGAAGATATGGGGAGTGTCACACACTTCCCAATTCTCTCTTTTTAGAAAGAAAATAAATAGTAGAGAGATTAACACAGATTTAACAAATTAAATCTGGGACGGATTCTGATGACACTTTTATTAAAGACGAGAACTGATGTGGATGATCTTACAACAGGTTGCACTTTCTTTGGAACTGGCGGAGGAGGTAGCAAGCAGCTTGGTCTCGATATGTTATATCCGCATGTCGATGCTGGAAAAACGATTGAAATTGTAGATGTAAAAAAAGTACGTGACAATGACTGGGTTGCCTGCGCATACTACTCCGGCACAATAGCCCCACCAACACCTGAAATCGAAGCACTGCGTACACGGTTTCCATGGGATTTCTTTGAGAAAGAGCTTGCAGTAGGTTTAGCATCGCTTGAAGAATATATGGGAGTGAAGTTTGCGGCTGTTGCTCCGTTCGAGTTGGGAGGTGTGAATACACCTGCGCCTATAGATGCTGCAGTTAAACATGGCATACCTTGCGTTGATGGAGATTATTCAGGACGTGCGGTCCCAGAAATTTGTCAAAATACAGTATGTGTAAAAGGATATTCTATGGCACCTATGGCTCTTATTGACTGGTATGGTAACAAGAGTATTGTACAAAATGTGATTAATTATGAGATGGGAGAACGCCTTTCAAAGGCACTTAGTGAAGTTGCGTGGGGTAGGCTTGGAAATGTGGCTTTCCCAGTTAAGGGAAAGGACTTTCATGACGCTATTATTCCGAACACATTAACAAAGAGTTACGATGTTGGAAAAATGATCCGAGAATGTCGAGAATCAGGTGACGATCCAGCTGAGAAGATTGTAGAGAGAGTAGGGGGCTGGGTATTATTCAGAGGAGAAGTTGTTGAAAAGACTTGGGAGAATAGAGATGGGTACATGTGGGGAGAAACTGAGATTAAAGGTTCAGGCATTAAGCCCGGGAAAAAATTCAAGGTATGGTTCAAGAATGAGAACCATGTCACCTGGCTTGATGGAAAGCCTTGGATAACAAGCCCAGACATCATTGAGATTATTAATGCTAAAACTGGCGAACCAATTACAAACACTGACATAAAATCTGGCGATAAAGTAAGTGTAATAGGGATGGAAGGAGAAAAATTATTCAGAAGTCCAGAAGGTCTGAAGGTGTTAGGACCTCGTCATTTCGGATTTGACCTAAACTATAAACCGATTGAAGAACTAGTATAAGATTGTAAGGGGCTTAGATTGTATCAAAGCCCTTTGCAAATAGATAATTACGTTGCATCAACTAGTCAGTTTTATCTTCACAACATAATGTTTACGAAATCCCGCGGGTTCTTTTATCACCAATATTCCTTCATAGTCGTCGTTGAAGAATTTAGTGAGATGCTTCTCAGGATCTTCGCCACTTTTTCGCATCAACCTCGCAGCATGGTAAATCAGTTCCTGTACCCATTTTCGCAAGTGCTTTCTTTCATTCTCTACTAGACTTGGATTCGCCTCAATATAATAATGAATCTCCCAAGCAATCTTACGATTATACCATGCTGAGGCGAGGAAGTTGATTAACACCATAGCAATTGCTAGGACTGCCAAGGGGATAATGAAATTCTGCAAGAAAGCCCACTGGAATACCCATGTGAGTAAAAGTACTGGTGCAACAATTGTGAGTAAAGCCATAGATGCAAAAGAGAAGTATTGCTTTCTATTAAGCCAGCCCTCGATGCCTGGAATCTTAGGACCAATCGCTGCAAGCTTGTGCCGACCTTTTCGAATGACCCCCCATTGTCGAATGAAACTTTGAGGCAATTCTCCTTTGTTGATCTTCTTATCAACGAAAGCAAGTTCATAAGTTCTGTTTATTCTATAACCATCAAAGACAGTGATGAGGTTTCGACTAAACTTCAAGTCCAATTCAGAGGGGTTGAAATCGAAATCTTCCAAGGAGATGGGAGTTCCTTTCTTGCGTTTTGGTTGCTGACTCATTTTTCATTGTCCTCTTTCTGCAGGCTCATGTTATCAGCTAATTAACATTTGTGATTTTGAGCTAAATCGCTACCGTCTGGTTTAAGAACTGCCCTGTTCGAACTCAATTTAACAACTCCGGGTGACCTTTAAAAAAGGAAATGTTCAATGGTGAACTAGCACAATGTCCGACAATGATAGACTTCCGGAAATCGAGTATATTGGCACAGACCCCTATAGTGAGAAACAACAGGAGATTCAAATTAATCCAGACTGCACCAGATTCGTTCTTCCTCGAGAAAAGAAAGGAAAAGAATACCAAGCAGTTTTCGATGCAGAATGGAAGGAAGTCATATCGTTTGAGGTGTGTGAGGTCCATTATGGTAAGGATGATCAAACATGGCCGATAGATGAAATACTACCCGATGATTTCAAACCATTGGGAACAGTAGGCTTACTTTTTCTCTACATGATGCCCTTTGGCCAAGCATTCTTTCCAGTATGGGGTAAGATACCAATAGAAGATGTTCCAGAAGTTCGAAGCCTTATTGAAGAACGATTGCAGAGACCATCACTGCCTGGACTAGCCCACCATGGGACAGCAGCCGCTGTAAAATACATACTTCAGCATTGTGAGATTTTAAGTCAGAAAAGAGCAGAATGGTATGATTGGACTAAGAAAGGTCGTATGTCGAAACCAAATCCCAAATTTCGAGAAATAGGGCCAAATTATGTCTACTGCAAAGAGGGGATGGCTATTGACTTCTACGGTGCAGGTGAACAGCTGGAGCAAATGTCAACATTTTGGCCTTGGAGATTGATAAAAAGAGTCTTTGCCGATCACAACGAGTTCGTTGTACGATACCAATGGTATGAAGACTCCTATATCTTTGAACAACAGGTTTTAGAAGATGAGGATCGCAATGAGTTCGGTGAAAAAGCGGAAGCAGCTCTTGCAACCTACCAATCCTCTGATGACGTAAAAGAACTCCTTCTGTTAAGACCTTGGTCGTTTCCTTCAAAATTCCATCGAACTTGGGATAAACTGGAGGCTTTTTCAAGCAAAGCGAGCAGAAACAAATTCCCCCCAATCTATGACTTTCAAGAACAATAGAAGAAACGACTTCAATCATACTTGATTATTGTAATGCAATTTACACCTAAAAAAAAGAAATGAAGAAGAGAGCTTGCGGCTCTCTTCAAATATTCTGTAGTCTACTCTGGTGGTAGTTGTCCGAAGATTGCGGACATCTCGATACCCTTAGCTTTGTTCTTAGCACCATAGTACATGTATGCTAGTTGACCAATCACGTATACGATAACCGTGAACCAGACCTCAAACTGAACAGTAGGATCTGGCACATAGGCAATCAAAGCATAGAAGAATGCTGCACCTGAAATCAGACCAGCAAGCGAAACCAATGGAATGCCAAGGAATTTCCATGCACCACTTCGCTCCCACAATGTTGGCCTATAGTATGGCAATGAAACCGCAGCCAATGCCATCTGCCATCTGATGAAGACATAGGTGAAAGCTACGCCTATCAGAGAAGCCAAGGCTGTGCCAAAGAAGGCTTGTAGGATTGTAGCATATAACACTGTGCCAAGCGATAGAATTAGCCAGAACCACAGTGTCACGTGCGGCACATGGTACTTCGGGTGGACCCTTGCGAATGCTTCTGGGCAGAACCTGTCCATAGCCATCGAGTGCATTGGGCGGGTAACCCACAGCGCATTGCTTGGTGAGTCTAGGACACTAGCAAAGATCGGGCACAAGATAACGAACCAGGCAAGTGGATTGGTTCCTAGCGCTATTGCTGCGTAGTTACCGAATCCTGGGAAGAACCCAGTGACACCATTTGAGAGGTTGATACCATAGAGGTTGTTACCCATGCTGGTCTGAACTGCGAATGCAGATAGTAAGAAGAAGCCAGCAATGCCAGCCCAACCACCAACGTTGCTCAGTGGAATGTTCCTGCTTGGCTGTGAAACCTCACCCGCAACTGGCATGATCAGGTAGGGCCACATTCCTCCAACAGTCAGAATGAGCGCGCCACCTATTGCACCTGGATTAAAGGTTGTATAGTCAACAGGATTTAACGGATCAAATCCTATTGTGGGATTAAATGCGCCTGGACCAGCAGCCCAAGCACCACTACCAAATACTCCATCCCAAACAGTTTGGTTTATTGGTGTCGCAACCAGTATTAGATCAGCAACCAGCAAAGCTACTATATTAATGATACCTAGGATTATGACAAACCATCCCAGCCATTTAACGCTGAGATAGCTGAAAATGAATCCAACAAAGATCATCAACGCAGCAGCTACGAACAACCAGATTACGTTACCCTGAATTTCTTGCGCCAAGGATACTAGGCCTGCGTTTCCAGTAGCCGATCCAATGACGACGAGTCCTCCAGCGAAAATTTGTACAGCAAAAAAGCTTCCAGTACCTCTAAAGACTGGGTTGGTAATCACGCTTCGCCAGCCTTCCATTACACCAAATATGGGGCTCAGACCACGTCCAGTGAAGTGGTATGAAGCACCAGACCTTGGCATCGCGAGCATCAGACACATCAGTGAAATTGCTTCAAAGAATACAATGCCTGAACCGATGGCATACATCGGTAACAGATGCGCGCCGGGATACCAGGATGAGACCTGTGGTCCGAAGAAGTGGAACCAGGGTCCCAATGTTAGTGCTATTGGAAGAAGAAGAGCGAATCCGGTACCTACTTCCTTTACAAGGCCGGAGCTCTCTCGCACGAAGAGGAGCTTTTCTTCCTCACTCAATTTGCGTTGTTCTCCTTTTTTTTTCTCTCTCACGACAAGAAAACGAATCGTTATCGTGATAATGTTCTAGGGGTGTACGCTAATATTTAAACTAAAGGGTATCATTTTTTTAGACTTTAACTTCAACTTTAAGATTAATAGTTCCTATTCATTTCGGCATATGCCGGAGTGACCGAAATACTATGATAAGTGTCGAAGTCTCGTGAAGAAATCGTGGTCTAGAAGGAGTACTTCAACATTTTTGGCACGGACACCAGTCCGACTCTCAAGAAGTACGTTCAAGATGATTTCAATATCCATGATATGGACTGGAGGAACTGAAACCTTCATATCTTTGGTAGCATATCCCAATGCTTCTTGCTTCCCCTCATTCGTGACAATGCCATTTGTAATGAGAACACCCTGATTTGCTTGATGAGTTGGAAGAGACCCTCGTATCTCTCGAATTAATTCTGCCCCGATTCTCTCGTCAAAGTCGCACTTCTTAGCATACACTACAACGGGAGACCGGCCACCATCATCCCGCCAAGATGTTAGGAGTACAACAGTTTCGTTGTGTTTGTCGACTTCCTCTGCTTCCTCCACACGTGCCCGGACATTGAGAAGGACAATTCTTGCAAGATCATTGAATCCCTGCAGATCAAGCCTAGCAATCTCGTATCGCATTTCTCGGCGAGTAGCACGATTAAAATCATCAGCACGAGATCTTACCTCAGCAATCAGCTCCTCATCCACAGCACCCTCGCAGAGATCATTATATTGGTAGAGACCGGGACCCACTCGTTGGAAATATGCAGGCCGGTTATCTTCTTGGGCTTGTTTGCCTTCGATGGATAGGGACGCTGAAACGGACGCGGGGTCACGCGCAAGCGCTTCTGCGATTTTCTTATAGTGCACAGGTTCAGCTCTAGCGTGCTGCGCGAGCCATTCTCTGAGAGTAAGTTTTGATGTTTTGTCTGCCAATTCTATCCGCGACCATTGCTCGTTAATATTAAATTGAATTCAAACGATTCGAAGGAAAATCGCCTATTTGTTGTTTTCCCTACTTCATTGATTTCAGCGATGCTGAAGGAAGTGGCTTCTTAAATCTCACATCTTTTTAGCTAATTTAAACTTTAACTATACAGTAGAATATGACACAGACATGTGAAAAATCATTTGACCCAACGATAAATGCAGTGATCATCACCACGCATCATACACTTTGGAACGCTCATTGTAAGTTGTGAATCAACAGCTTGTGCAATCCCTTCATCAATCTTCGTGACCCAGTCACAAATATCATTTTTTGCACCTTTTGCCCGAAAAGTATCGATCCA
>JAEORI010000280.1 GCA_016840965.1 Candidatus Thorarchaeota archaeon
TAGGGCGGGGGTGTAAGCACCGAGCTCCGGCGAGGTGTTCAGCTCACCGCTACTAATGTCCGAGGCGTGCAGATCAAAAGTGTGCTTCGCACAGTACCTAGAGTTGTCTAGGAGTGTAGTAACGAAAAGAGTATCTCCATCCTTTGATGTCTTTTATTTATAACCTTAAGAAGTGGTTTTCATTCAGTATACCTTGATGGTAGATTTGATTAGGACAATTGCATTATTTTTGGTACGTGGGGACTGGGATGAGATTCTCGTTTGCAGTGATTCTAGCATTGCTAACAATTGCATTAGCATTACTGCTACCGATGGGTACGATATTGGAGATAGTAGCCTACTTTGGCCATAGTGGTGTTTATTTCTCGGGTTTTATTGACCTGTCAATTTTTGGATTGAATTCCATATTTCGCTCGTTTCCTGGAATCGAATTTGTTTTCATATTGTGGATATTCGTTGCATCACTTCAAGCATTGAACTTGTTGACACTCTCTCGTGAAAAGATCTCTCCAATAGCAGCATGGTTGGTCTTTCTGTCAACACTCATCGCCCAACTATACATACCATCCTTGGTTCTCGATTTAGCCAGTCCAGAACCTTTGGTGGTAAGCCAAGTTTGTGAACCAAATGTTGTCTGTTCAATTCCTGCAGGTCTTGGTCTAGCCATAATCAGTTTTGGATACTTGTTCAAGGATAGTAATGACCGGTGGACAAGAATAGGTTATGGTTGATACAGGTCCAATATGTTCTAAGTATCGAGGATTGTTGAAAAGTCATGACCTCCATCCTTCGTTGTCGATTTTTATTGCAGACAAACAACAGGCATAGATTTTTTCGTCAATCTGGTTATTACTAATTGAATAAACCAAGACCGAGAATACAGTAATGTTTCGGAAGGTTCTGTTGTTCCGGAACTTAACGGACAACATACCAAAGAATATTGGTCTTTACTCAGTAGGTGTCATGCTTCTTTTTTTGTTTCGTATACCAATTTATTCATATCAAATCTTGTTAGGTTTGGTTGCGTTCATTGTATCTTATTCTTCGATTTATGTGCTAAATGACCTCTATGATACTGAATATGACAAATCAGACATAGAGAAAGTTCTGAGAAAACCTTTGGCTAAGGGAGTTGTTAAAAGAAGCGAAGCATTGAGGATTTTCATCTCATTTTTGATACCGGGTATTTTACTCTCTGTTCTTCTCAACTTGTTCTTCCTGTGTGTTGTTTGTTTATTGATTCTAACTAATTTGATTTACTCAATTCCATTCACACGGAATAGGAAACAGAATCTAGAAGATACAGGTATGGTAAGCTTGAAACAATCGATTTTTGGATATCCCCTCGTTTTCCTTATGCAACTACAGAAGATTTTCCTTCCATGGACAACCAGTGTAGAAGTAATGCAATTTCCTGTTCTTTTTGCTGTCGGATTTTCACTCATCTACATGATAATCTTTAGAGGTTACAAAAAAGGCTGGACAATCGGAGAATCTATCAAATATACTCCATTTCCTTTTGTCATCGGGATAATTGTTTTCATTTTATCAATTAGTGTATACCCTATACCAATAGCACAAGCATCAATACTACTCTATATTCTTGCAGGTATCTTTTTTTTTAGGAATTCATACCTGACCGATAGAAGAGTCCTATTACAGAGTCCAATCTATATACTTCTAGGAATAATCATCCTGTTCTACGTGATATCAAATCTATAGGGGTATTGACTATTCCGAAATAAGGCAGCTCACGTTCATCCAGCTCAATGTTTATTAAAATTCGAGATTTATTTAAGCTGTGGGCATATGACAAGTGATGAAAAAATCAAGAAAATTTTGATGAGGCGGCGGATCGGCAAAGCTGGACTAGTCTTAGGACTACTGACCATTGTTATTGTAATTGTCTTAGGACTGCTTACATCATGGGTTTCTGCACAAAATGGCTCAATAGAACTGTTACGTGCCTATGAGATTATCGCAGTTCCAGCTTTAATTATTGGCATCATACTCTTGTTAGGTGGGTTGGTGGCTATTTTGTTACCTGAAGGCTTATCCAAAGATGGTCTCTGGAGTATGCAAACGGGACCATATTTAAGATGATTTCAACATACTTTCTACAGTCTTGATATTTACATAAGGTAGGCAATGTATTTTGATGCTTGCTTCTTAATTTGATTGATATCAAACCAAAGATCGGATTCGTTATTCCTAAATACCACATTTCTGAATAGGTCTTTGTCCTTGTATATAGGTGATTTCAATGGACTCGGTTGATATTGGTATTCTAAGAGCTCTCGGTGAAAACTGTAGGACCTCATACCAAGAGATGAGCCGAAATCTAGGAATGACTGCAAATGCTGTGAAGAAACGAGTGAACAAGCTTGTTGATTCAGGCACTATTCATAGCTTTGTAGTATACCTGAGTCCAGCTATGGCCGACATAGAGGTCTATCTAGCAATCATTAACACAAGTGGGATTAAAATCGAAGAGAAAGTTCTTGAAACGGTTATTGAAGATTCAAGTGTGTTTTCAGCAGGTCGTTTATCTGATGGAACTTGTATAGTTTTTACAGAATTTGAAGGCGCAGAGAACGAACAAAAATTCGAGCAGTCTCTTCGAGAAATTGATGGTATAACCAAAGTTGAGATTCACAAACTCCGGTCCCCTCGAGGAAAGAGAGTAGAATTCAAGCCTTTGCAGATTCGAGTTTTAAGATGCTTAGTTGAAGATCCCAGAATGTCCGTTGCAGAAGTTGCGACCAAAACGGGACTTACTGCAAGGAGGATCCGGCATATTATAAAACAACTTCTTGAAGATGGCGGTCTTAATTTTGTTGCAAGACTGAACTTGAATGCTGGACCCGGGGTTATCTATTACGCACAGATTGACTGGAACGAGGACAAAGCAACACATGCCGAAGTGGAGTATTGGCTTGAACGAGAGTTCGCAGGAAGATACTTTGACTCACATGTATCAGCATCCGCTCCAATGATGCTTAGTCTGTTTGTAATTAATCACTTGCGTGACGCCGAACCACTATCCAAGAAAATTAGCCAAGGACCAATGATCGAGTCTGTTAAGACGATCTTTCCATTTCCAACAAAGAAGAATATCCGATTACAAAGAGTCAAGCTTGAGGAATTGCTGAAGACATCTGGTTGATAAATCGAAAAATTGCTGTTTCCGAACTGCGTGGTGCGGCATGCTCAATTCCACATGAATTACCTATCTATTCATGGTGAATTTAATGAAAAACTTAGTGACGTATAAAGAACCGGGAATGGAAACGATTAATGAGCCACTGTCTGGATTATCTCGAAGACAGATTTTGTTTGTAATATCTCTTCCTTTACTATTCTTAGTGGCTGGATTACTATCAATAATACTTCCAATCTTACTTGGACCCCTTGTGTCAACAAACCCTCTCTTTTCAACTATAATTGGGTTTGTAGTTGGAGTCCTAGTGTTCATCGTGGTGATACCATTTTTCCTAAAGATGCCTAAAGGAAAGACAACACTTCGTCGTTATCTGAGTGATATTGGTGTCGATCGTATCCGTCCCCTTTCCAGAACTTTACTCATCTATTTTCCTTGCTTGCTCAGCATTGTAATTTGTCAGGTTTTGGCATCTTTAGTCTATAATCATTTCATCCTCGGTTGGGACTTGAGTGTCTTCTCAGATAGGCTATTCGATGTATCAAGGATTGGAACCACTATTGGTTGGAGTCCCATTACTGCTATTGGGAGTGTGTTTGAAGAAATTGTTCTTCGGGGTGTGGTCCTCACGATGCTTTTGCAGGTTTATTCTGAACGGAAAGCCATTGCTGTATCGGCAGGAGCTTTCGGATATGTTCACATTCTAAACCTACTAAATGGAATTACCTACAACAATTTTCTCTTTGTTGCCGGTCAAATAACATGGGCAACCATCATAGGTGTCCTCTATGGCTATATGTTCCTAAAGACAGGCAACCTATACGCGAACATGCTCCTTCACTGGACTGCAAATGGTCTGAGTAATTGTTTCATGTTTCTTCCAGCAGTTACCCCTGAAATGCATGTTATTCTCAATATCCTCTTAAACATCGGGCTGATGTCAACCATACTGTCAATTGGATGGGTTGCCCTGGTCAATAGATATTGGCCTCTCAAATCATCAATAATCGATTCATGAAACAGGGTGTGTAGAATAAAGCTATCGTGAGTATTATCCACTTTACTTGATGAGGAGCCTCTACAAATTGCTCACATGAGCAGTTTAAAGGCCTACTACTTTGAAACCAGCCCGTGTGAAATGTAAATGTCTAAGATTGAGATTGATTCTGAAGGCTCTCCGTTTCCAAAACCAATAGTCCTGTTAGGATCAATTGTTGATGGACGACCCAACTTCTTCACAGTTGCATGGTTTAACCGCATGAGTCGGACACCAAACATTTGGGGTGCATGTGTGGGAAAGGCGAAGTATACTCTCAAAGGAATTCAAGAGAACAAGACATTCAGTGTTAATTTTCCAAATGCCAATTTAGTCACAGAAACGGACTATTGTGGGATTCGTTCAGGAAAAGATGTTGACAAGTCAATTTTGTTCGACATCTTTTATGGTGAACTAGCAACAGCTCCGATGATTAGGGAATGTCCAGTCACCGCAGAATGCACACTTCGAGAACTTGTTGACATATCAACACACTACCTTCTTCTCGGAGAAGTGAAACATCTGTATTCAGAAGAGAGATACATGACTGATGGCGTTTTAGACCAGAAAAAAATGAACCTCCTTATTTTCACAAAACCCGCGCTACAATATTGGACACTTGGTGAAGTCGTTGCTGATGCATATTCCATTGGGAAAGATCTAGAAACATAGACTTAGATTAGCCTAATCTCTTACTCAACTCCCACAGTTGTGGTACCAATTCCAAATCTGCGAGAATGTCATAGAAACAGAATGCCCCCCATCTGTCAATGACTTTACCCTTTGAGTTAATGTACAGAATTGTTGCTCCTTCAAATCCAACCTCTTTGCTAGTTGGCTCAAATCCCCATGCGTTACCATTCTGAGTCCCTTTTCCTTTGTATCTAATCCAGACCTTGTCATCTTGACCACTAATCTCGACTATCTCATATTTTAAGTCTGGAAAGATCGATCGAAAATACTTGATTTCATGTTTGATCTGAGCTGGGCCCACTGCATCAATATGTACCCACTCTGGATCATAATCCTTGTCAACTAACTCATCTGCCAAATCTAAGTCTGGTTTACTCCACATCTCTTCAAACCAGCGTCTACCAATGACTTCGTTTCTCTCCTTGGACATCAGAATTCAATCCTATATTTTGTTTCACTCTTTATTGAACTGAAGCAATTCAAGAACATTTCCGGATGGGTCTCTCATTGCCATCATAAGACCCGCAACGAAAACCTGAGGTTTATCATGTAGAAATTCTACCCCATTCTCTCTGAGGTTTTTTGATGTCTGTTTGATATTATCAGTTTCAATACCAAGTACAACCTGTGAAACCCCTGGGTATTCACTCCTTCCTCTTTTCTCAACTTTCTCCAGAATAACCGGGGGTCCCTGATTTTCCAGACGCACAATACAACCGTCAGCGTATCTCTCAGCTTCTCTGAACCCAAGCATGTCACAGTAGAACGCAACTGCCTTGTCCATATCATCAACGTAAATTCCAATCACGCAAAAGCTAGCCAATAAAAACACCTCATGTTCCGTAAAGATACTCAAGATTAAACAATAAATATTGCCTATCAAGCATTCAGATAATGCCACTCTCAATATATTTCATAATAGAGTTCCATTCTATATGACTCTCTGAGGAGCTATATAGTGAATGTTATCAACTAGTCCAGCTTCGTGGTGTCAATAAACTTCAATCGGAATCGAAGGGTTTGGTTCAATGAGCAAAGGAGTTCTCAAAGTTTTTTCAGAAGTTGCTCACCTCTATGAACTGGTGAACCATGTCCTGACGTTTGGCCTTGATATTCCATGGAGAATGAAAGCTGCTCAAATTGCTGCATCAGGTGGAGGAACTCTCTGGCTAGAGGTCTGCAGCGGGACTGGTGAGTTGGCTACTAATCTCATGAAATTCGCTACCGTAAACACCAAGATTGTTGTGTCTGATTTCTCAATGCCTATGATTTCAAAAGCTACTGAAAAGGAGGAACTTCGCGCAGCAACTATCTCACTTGCTGACTCACAACAACTTCCATTCCTGAACAATACCTTCGATCTCATAGCAATCTCCTTTGCAACTCGAAATATCACACCAACACGTGAGAAATTAGTCAAGTATCTCAAAGAATTTCATCGTATTTTAAAACCAGGTGGGCGTTTTGTTAACCTTGAAACTAGCCAACCCTCATTAGTACCAATCAGGCTTGCTTTTCGCCTTTATGCATCCCAAGTGGTCAAATTGGTTGGAAGAATGATCTCGGGATCAAAAACAGGTTATGCATACCTTGCACATACTGTCCCCCGATTTTTTAATGCTGAGGAACTATCCAACATCCTCTACGAAACTGGTTTTTCAAGGGTAAACTATATCAAAATGACATTAGGTGCCGTAGCTATTCATCGTGCTGTGAAATGACCTATAGCCTGATGACCTTTCCTTCTCTCCTACTTCTCTCAGCAGCAAACGTCATCAGGTGGGTTTCTAGAGTTTCCTCGGGACCCGAGAGAATCAGACTAGAATCATTCTGCGAAACTGCAGATACGAAAGTATCAATTAGAGCATAATCACCACCACCATGTTCCGCGAGTGAGTTGGGAATGCGAGGAGCATCGATGGTTGTATCAATTATCTCTGTTTTACCATTCAGAAACTGATGCAATTGGATTTTCTCACTGTTAGCGTATATCTCGCCATAAGTACCAAAGATACGCGTTTCTCTTTGCCTGGCTTTAGCAAACCCAGTCATCGTGAATGATGCTGTTTCGCTACCCTCGAATTCCATATTCACAATTTGGTGGTCCACAACGTCATTATCGCATTCGTATACACAGCGACCATATGGTCCATTTCGGAGTTCCCTGATGATGCCACCTTTTGTCATTTCTGTTGTAATTACGCTCAAAGGCCATCCGGTTTTCTTACGTTCAAGAAGTTTAAGATAGAATCTCTTTGCAGAATATGGACATTCTGGCTCATAGTTGCACTCCAAGCAGTTACTCCCCGCGTTTTCAGGTTTGTTCTCACTACGAAAATGCGTGAGTGAACCAAAAGAGGACACAGACGTGCATCTCTTTCCAATGATGTACCTTATCCAGTCAAGATCATGACAAGACTTGGTGAGCAACATGAATGATGACTCTTTTTCATTTCTCCAGTTTCCTCTTACAAATGAGTGCGCTTGATGCCAATATCCCACTGGCTCAAGATGCTGAAGACTTATGATATCTCCAATTAATCCTGAATCAAGAATTGACTTCAGTTTCTGAGTATATCTTGTATATCGAAGCACATGCCCCACAGCAAAGATGATGTCCTTTGAGATAACTTCTTTTGTAATGTCTTTGCAGCTTTTCTCATCAGGCGCCATTGGCTTCTCTAAGAGAATGTGATAATCCTTTTTCGCAAATGCAATCGCAGGGTCTCGATGCATATGGTCTCGCGTTGTGATGATGACTGCATCAGCAAACTTCTTCTTCTTTACTATGTCCTTCCAGTCAGCGAAAACATTCTCTTCAGGGATATTATGTTCCTCTACCATTTTTTCCCGGTAAAAATCTCTAGGCTCCGCAACGCCAACAATTTTAGCTCTGTTTGGATAAGCCTTGGCATAGGAGGCATAGACAAACCCTCGGTCTCCGGCACCTGCTATAATCATCTCAACTGGAGTCACTTTGATTTCCCACCCATACTGTGTGCTATGTTTTGGATTCATAATCCATTTCAATCTATACCTCTAATCGACTAGCAGAAAATCTCCTTAATCAAGGATGCATAGAACATCCTTGTAGAGAGAGTTGGCGCAGAAAGACCCCGAACTCATTTCTAATGCTAGTGAAGTGAAGCTTGTGTAATAATCCTAGTTGTTCTCACAATTTTCATAGGATTTGGTTCTTCAACTACGAATTCACAACAGGGCATCCCATTGGTCATCGCTCTTGGTCTTTCAGCAATAGCAATGTCTATCTTCTATGTTGGAAAGTAACTAAATAAACAAGATGAGTGAGCAATTATTCGACTCATCAACCATGTCATTTCTTTGGTAGCGGATAACATAGAGTTCATAACTTCTCATTGATTCCCTTAGTATTTGGGAAGGATGAGCGACGCGAAGGTAGGAAATGAATTAAGATCTGTTAATGAAATTCACTCAAAGAGGTTTCAACTCATACTAATCTTGATGACATTGATTGCACTCTTTGCACCAGCCGCCATGGCGGGGGAGCGTTATGTCAA
>JAEORI010000281.1 GCA_016840965.1 Candidatus Thorarchaeota archaeon
AGTGCGAACTATATCTAGATAGCCTCCAGACAAATGGGCAATGACAACGGATGAACTACTGAATTTCTTGAGATGAGTCACAAGTGCAGTGGATCCAATCTTGATTTCTTCAGTGTCCCAATCGCCTGTGACAGGAATATCATATTGCCCGGCGGGATATATACGTTCAAGTTCTCGAGGGACCAAACCGAGTGGCGATGTTAGTATAACCTGAGCGATTCTCGACTCCATTCCAAGCATGGCGGATTCAATTACAGCTGAGAATTTCTTGTGGGACTTGGAATCGGAGTATGGTTTCTTTGCCGAGCATGGCAATAATAGGATGATAGGTTTATTCCCTGGAGCGGAGTATCTACTCGCCACATAATCTCTGAACCTTCGAACGACTGGCGCATTATAGGATTCGGAGCCGATTACGGGTAGTGCATCTGGTCCTGTTGTAGGAGAAAACTCTTCAATGTAAGGATAGAGCTCTCTGTTGATCAATCGGACAAGAGATGCTTGAGCTGGACTGTTGTGAGTAGAGCTCTCTACCAACCATCTCAATCGACCGTGCCTCATGGCGTCCTTGGCTTCAGAGATAGTAGATTTGTATATGGAAAGATTGTGCTCAAGAAGTATGCTCAGCAAGTCTTCTTGTTTAGCATTATCAAGCTTTTCACAAGCTGGACAGGAACAATACCTGCGCTCTTTTCCAAGCTCAATCTCCTCAACACCATTTTTCCATAATCTCAAAGACTTTGCAGCTGCATCTTCTGCATAGTCAATATCAATGACATCAAAACCGGTGTAATAGAGAAGGGGTATGAGTCCGGGTTCAATTCGACCTAGAGCTAGAGCAACCATGTGGAGTGGTAAATGACTCCGAAGATGTATAGCCCCGAAGTCATGTGCGCTCAATTGGCCATTGAAAGTGAATGCTGCACCATGAGCACCAAGTTTAGCTAGTTTTGTTAGAGAATTAGGATTAGCTTCAGAGGGAACGCGAAGTATAATCCTTGACGAATCAATGTTTGAGGATATTCTTGCTAGAACTTCCCCCTGATAATCAAGAACCAATTCAGCTGCTTCTTGACTGACTGCAGCGAGAGATACCAGTGATGGAAGGATGATAGCATCAGTGGCAGGAATATCTAACACTGTAGGATTGATAATCTGATTGGTGAAGGGGATTGATACTAACGTGGGTCTCTCTGAGAGTGGCTTGTCTCGACCGTGCGTCCTGTAGGCAATGATAGAGTCAGTGGCAGTGAAAGAGGAAGTTAGGAGTGGAGTAGCGTATGTTGTTGAGCCTAAGATATACTCGCCCACACGAGCAGGTCCATCATGTCCACGTCCTACACGAAACTCAGCCATCCTTAAACACCCCATTAGACCAGAGGTTGATACCCCATGTATCCTTCAGTATCAACGATTGTTTCAACTTTATCGAAGATTCGTTTGATGCTTTCGAGAGCACCTTGTTTGAATAGGGGACTATTGTTGTTACCGCAGTGATATGAATATGTACATAGAGGACATCCATCTATTGTTTGACAATCACACTTCTCAAGGATAGTTTTCGATCTTTTGAAGGCCTCGTCAAGTTTTGTGAAAAGCAGTTTGGAAGCACCATTTCCTCCAGGACTGCCATCATAGACGAAAATGATTCCTGAATCACCCATCGAAACACCGCCAATCTCGCGAGTACCTCCTCCAGTGAGCATATCGCTAGACTCAATCAATACATGCTCAAGAGCATGAAATGCCCCACCATAAAGTTCAGCTGGACCCATTCGGGGACCTTTGAGACTGCTTAACTTCCCTGATGTGTGATCATTCACTGCTTGAACCGGTTCGGGTGCAGCAAAAGCAAATCCACGAGTGCGATACCTGTAGATTAGCGGTGTTGAAAGACTGGACCTGCTCAGGACTCGACCAGATCGTGTTTCTTTCTTCACATACCCGTCAACAGTCTGAGTCATCTCAAGTGTACAATACGCGGCATTCAAACCAAGAATCTTACTTCTTTCAATTATGTCTATAATTCGGGGCATTGTAGAGTAGAGAGGTTTTGTGTGCTCATTTCGATTGGCATGTGGAACAACCGATGCCCGTCCCAACCCGGGAGTATACTTGAAATCTACTGACAGGTAGTTTTTTCCACCGTGGAGGTAGACAGCACCTGGATGAAGTTCTTGCGCAGCCATCGGCATTGACCTTTCACCAAGTCCTTTATTCCCACTCTTAATCTGAACCGTATCTCCAATGCCTCTGATACTGTAAGCACGCCATTCCTTTCTTGCTTGATCAAAATTAACAACGCGAACCTTGCCATCCTCTTGGATACGTATCAAGTCCTCGCTCTCAAGTTTTTCAAGGATAGCTCTATGTCGCTTGAAATTATACTCATTCAGCTTCCCACTCATGGCTGCAGCTATAAGCTGGTAATAACCAACAACTTCATTCTCGGGTTCCATATATGCAGCGTCGATGTCTGAGAAGTATTTGTCTGGCTCATGCCGATAGAAGGAGGATATTGGATCATTTTCTCGAAGAGCGAGTATAGCTACACTCTCCTGTCCTTTCCGTCCTGCACGCCCTACTCGTTGAGTTAGTCGTGTTATTGATACAATCATGCTAACAACACTGTCTAAATCGCCAATGTCAATACCAAGCTCAAGAGTTGGTGTAGAAACAATAACCGGAAGGTCTCCAGATCTGAATTGATCTTCAACTTCGCTTCTATACTTCTTTGGCAATCCAGCCCTATGGACCATTGATTTGACACCAGTATCTGAAATGAGCATGTTCAAGACTTCAGCTTCGGAATGAGTGTTGCCAAAAACAAGTGTCTTGAAATCACCTTGTCTTAGCTGGCTAACAAGGTCAACAATCATACTGTACTTACTCCTCATTCCTGGATAGTACATCATAAAGTGAACTGGACCTCGTTTAGCTGTCTTAGACTCTATAAGTCGAACATCAGAATCAAAGAGGACTTCTGCAAATTCTTTGGGATTTGATACAGTAGCAGATGCACCAATCTTCTGGAAAAGTCCGGACTCGAGCTCTAGACGCTTAAGAATGTAGTAGACATTCGTTCCCATGGAACCTGTATAGAGATGAATTTCATCAAGAACTACAAACTGCACTGTTCGTAATATCGGTACAAGTCGAGATTCAGACCAGCCTAGGTGATAATGAAGAACATCAGGATTTGTCAGCATTATGTCAGGAGGTGAGTTGTATATTCGTTCTCGAGTATTTTGAGCCACATCGCCATCAAAAATTGACACTGTGAGATTCGAAGCGGCAGACATGCGCTTAATCTTGTCATACTGGTCTCGAGCCAAGGCTTTAGTAGGATAAACCAGCAGTGCACGGACTCCAGGATTTTCAAACGATTCACGGACTGTGAGGAGAAGCCTTCTAATTATTGGAAGAATAAATGCCTCAGTTTTGCCTTGACCTGTTGGAGCTGCAATTACAAGATTCTCACCATTTTCAATAGCATTGAAAGAGTCTTCTTGGAATTTGTAAAGCGTATGGATTCCTCGATTTTGAAGATACTCCTTTAGTCTGGTTGGTATGTTGAGTTTGTCGGTATCAATGCCATATTCAGCGTCAGATGCAGGCATTAGTTGATATTTGACAAGATAGTCCTTTCCATTGGTCAGAAGCCTCCTAATCGGTTCTGAAAGGTCGTCAATGTTTGAGCCACCCTCATTCACTAGTTTTGTGATTGCTTCTTTGGACTGGACTCGAGATCCTGGTTCTAAGGATCGGCGTCGCCTTCTTGGTGTATCAGCGCCAGATCCAAGATACTTCTCCTTTCGTAGATCAGCGATAGTTGGTGCAGTGCCTGCTTGAACTTGAGTTGTATATGCTTCATATGCATCAAAAAGGTCAGTCTTTTTTCCACCTATTGAAACCTCTACACTACAAGTGGAACAGGTCACAGTCCAAATATCTCCGACTCTCTGGAAATCAAGACGAGAGCCACATTTTGAGCAGTGTAGAACAGGCACAACAATCACCGAGGTCTCTAGAAATCAATTCGATTGACTGGCGCTTATCAAACTTTGGCACTGACAGGCATTAAAGAACTACTAGGTGATATCGCAATGCTTATAACCGATTGTGCGACGAACATGCACAACCGACTCGTGCCGGAGACGGGAGCGTAGACATAATGGTTGAAGACATTAATTCCGATGATTTGCAAAGGATTATCGAAGGTCATAAGGTAGTGTTTGTTGATGCGTGGGCGACTTGGTGTGGACCTTGTCGTACACTAAGTCCAATTCTCGAAGAAGTGCAAGAGAAGTTCAAAGAGCGAGGTCTTAAAGTCGTAAAAATTGACGTTGATCAAAACCGTGAGTTCTCTATGGAGAACCAAATCACAGGCGTTCCTAGTGTGTTGGTTTATTCAGAGGGTAAGAGGGTCGTCTTCGACGATGGCTCCGGAAGGAAGATGGACAAACTTGTTGGCGTCATGCCACCAGAAGTCTATGAGCAAATCGCGGATAACCTTCTAGCTCAGGAAGCTGCATAAACAATAAGGGGGAATACTCCCCTTTGCCCTTTCTTTTTCATATTATATCATTTGTAAAAATGCAGGCTCTGTCATTAAAGAGAAATGAGTTAGAACTTCTGTGTCTTTTAATTTCGTTCAGAAAATATGGATTGCGTGTCGAATAAGATTCATAGCCTGCCAAGTAATTATCAACTCATGGTCGAGGATGTTTCGCCGGATATAGTAGAGAGAGTGATGAAAAAGACTAGACTCCTTTTCGTTGATGCATGGGCTCCTTGGTGCCAGCCCTGTATTGCATTAGCACCGATTCTTGACGAACTAGACAAGAAATATGCTGATAATCCTAATATCAGGTTCCTGAAGGTGAACACGCAGGAACACTATCAGTTTGCCGCTGAAAACAAGATACATGCAATACCTTGCGTTCTGCTCTTTTTTGATGGCAAGCCAGCGGAGTATAAAATAACTAATCAGAGAAAAGGCGAAAAAAAGACATCAAACCGACTGATTGGACTGCGACCAGCTGAACACTATGAGGATGTAATCAGATATTTTCTCAGCGATAACTGATTCAGTAACAAGTCGCATGATATTTTATATGATTGGACTACAGGTGTTATTCCAGATAGAAACGAGGTGTGATATTTGCCAGTTTTGCCATTTGGTGATAAGCGACCAAAAATTGATCCCCAAGCTTATGTCAGTTCTCAAGCAACTGTCCTGGGAGATGTTGAGATAAGTCCTGGTGCAAGCATATGGCCAGGAGCAGTCATTAGAGGAGACCAAGCCTCAGTCCGTATTGGTGAGAACACATGCATTCAAGATAGTGTTGTCATTCACGCGCATAATCCAGAGAATCCAGCAATAATTGGGAATAATGTCATCATATCTACGGCTGCGGCAATCCATGGAGTCTACGTTGGAGATAATGTGAGCATCGGTGATGGTAGTGTCGTGTTCGATGGTGCAACTCTGGGAGAGGGTGTATCTTTAGCACCAGGCAGTATTGTCCCGCCCAATATTGTTATTCCACCGAGAACACTAAGCTCAGGGGCTCCTGCAGCTCAGATCAGAGAGGTTACAAGGGAAGAAGTAGAAAATCATACACTTCGAGCTGACACCATCACTAATGTTTTCATGAAGCTAAAGAGATGGCAACAGCCCGATTGACTATATCGTTTCCCGAGCTAGAGAAGTGAAGTTCTCACAACCATCCTCAGTTATCAAGATAACATCTGCGATTTTGACAGACCCAACACCTGCTACAAATCCAGTTGG
>JAEORI010000282.1 GCA_016840965.1 Candidatus Thorarchaeota archaeon
CTTCCTCTTGTGTATGTCGCATAAGCGTACCATAATTCCCGTCGAAGAACCATGCTGTATACCGCATTTTTGGCACAACTACAAGATCATCTATGGAATCATCATTGAAAGAGCCTGTTTTGACATAGAGCTCTCCGTAATAATCAGGAATCTTTCTGACAAAGCTAGCAGTCAGATTATTACCATAAATTCCTACTAGCTCGCTAGTACCCACATCTTGATTGATTAGTGTGATAGCTAAATCATCCATTTCACTGCGTCGAGTGTGAAGTATCATATCACTAGCATAGGACATAGCTGGATACTCACTCCACAGTAATGGTGTCCCATCACCAGTTATGGTTTCGACATTTACTTTTTGTAATCCCCAATCAGTACTAAGAATTGCAATCTCATCCTGCGACGATACTGAGAAATTCCCTGCAGTAGCTCTCTTTATGTCTGGTATCGGATTATAGACTCCAATTTGGCTACCATCATTCAAATCAATCATTAGAATGAAATCCATGTTGTAGATGGCAACATCTGTCAGACTATCAGCGGTGAAGTTTCCAAAAATAATCTCAGTGGGTCCCGGTACAGGACAGTTATAGTATGTGACGGAACTTGCATCAAAATCAGCAACAACTAATTGCTCATTTCCTATTGTCTCATTGAACATAATGAAGAGAAATTCGGTATAATCATCACCATCTATGTCAGCTGCTGTAAGCGTTTCGTGAAACACGTCACCAAGCCCGATTGAAAGCGAGTCATTTAGTTGGTTGATAGGATCTTTGAAGCGTATGGTTTCTCCATGAACGTAAGCAAATCCAGACCCTAAGGGGATTGTACCTGGAGCAATCGAATATACCTGATAGGGTAGCTTGACCCTAACGAAGTTGGATGCTGTAGCATAGCTAGTTTCGATAGGACTTACATCTCCTGCTTCCATGGGTCGCACCATACCCATGTCTGAAGATGGGATCAAAAGGAAAAATACCGTTATGAAGACTACACTCCACTTCAACAGATATGAGTGTCTTCCTGAGTACTCTTTTACAATTGGTCTGAATCTTGATGAGGATGATGTCATCTTTTACAATCACCGTTTGAAACTTTAGCATCCCTAATTTGGTGCAGGATACATGGTATGGCCTTAAGACAGCCAACCCATCATTGTGGTATTCGTAGCATGTGTATTTAGGATTCTTAGGATGTAATAATTCAAAAAATGTGAAATTGTTTACACTTTACAGAAATAACAACGCCGTATGAAACTCTTTCTAGCACAAGTTGTGGAATGTCATTCTTTTTTTTTTAAAATAGATTGTTGTCAAAAATCAAATGGGTTGGTGGCCCGCGCCAACAGGGCAAATGGTAGGAGGGGGGGAGTTATGAGGGCATGTTACAGAAAATGTTGCCCTATCAGCCGCCGACCACCATGCTTGCTAGAGACGAGGTTCCTAATAAGCGTCACCATCCTAGACGCAGAGGAGAAAAATTACAGTTTCAGGCAACAAAAGGCTATTGAATGAGAATGAATAAACAAGGATTATGTCAAATAATCACGAAGAGCACAGTTATGTTATGACCAGCAACTGGGTGAGAGACATGATTGTAACCATCGAGATTGAAGGCAAACCTGAATTCCAGGTTGCCACACCCCCTGATTTTTGGGCTGAAAGCCCAAAAGAGCTCATCTCTCCAGAAGATCTCTTTTTAGCTTCCGCTCTTTCCTGTTACGGTGTTTCCTTATCAGGTACAGCAAAACGATTTCATGCAGAATTCAATGATTTTCATCTATCTGCAACAGGCACTCTCCACCAAGGAGAATATGGCTGGGAATTTGAAAAGATCACAATCAACGCAGAAATCATTGTTACGACCGAAAAAGACCGGAAGAGAATGGCGAAAGCAGCTGAGAGGGCTCACCAGTATTGTCTTGTCACCAATTCTATGAAATGTCAAATTCACCTTAATTATGAAATTGTCTTAGTGTGATACAGTTTTTGTGGTGTCGGAGTTCCTAGTTGACTGATCTCTCAGTTATCAGATAGTTGAGGCAAGAGAATCTCCGCTGTGTATTCTTTACCACACTCGCAATTCAGATTCACAGACCATCGTTTTGGTACTGGAACCTTGAAATCTTTGATGTGATCAGAGAGACTATCTCGCACTCCGGCTAGTAGTTTCACATATGCATTAGATAGAGAAATGACTTCTTCTGGGAAATCTAGGTCTGATAGGAAGTATCTGAAAGCATTCTGACACTCAGGACATGCTGTTAGAAGTAGGTGTGTAACATCTCCACAGTTCGAACACTTGATTTCATCCCGCTCGAGTTTTGGTGCGAGTGGGACCTCCAATTTCAAGTCATTCTGGTGGCCACAAACATAGCAATAATAGCGTAACGGAAGCTCCGGCATAGATACATCCTCATCTCATCATTGAACTGATGATAATACATCAATCGCTAAAAGTATAGTGTGTATCTTTGGTGGCAAAAACCATGCTCCAATTGAGGATGATATATGTACTACCATTCAGAGTTTAATCAGCAAGCGATATTGACTTTGCGGTCATGATTCCCATGTTACCAAGATTTTCTGCGACGATATGGACTCTTCGACCAATATCAAGGGTGTCGTATTTTGTGAAAGCTGCCACCTTGATTTTAAGATGCTTATGCTCATCCGTTTCAACGCCTATGAATCCGTAGAGTTTCGATCCAATATTGCCTAGTTGCGTTGATGTTATTGAACCAGTGAATATCCTTTCCATAGCTGTTCACTGAGAATCTCGCCGCCTAGAATCACGTATAACGTCATCTATGTGTGCAACATTCCTTCGACTAATCGATTTTTTTCTATGTGGTGACTGAAACCTCTTCCAAAGGTTTTTCCAGGCCAGTCTTCAGCTGGATTTTTCTAGCTACAAGTATGTCAGTGTTTCCTAGAGAATGAATTTCCATGACAACCTCATCACCAGTTGCGAGAGTATCGTACCAGGTATACGAATCAATTTTTACACTGATGTGCGTCTTATCTGGTAGTTCAATACCGATGTACCCGTATTTTATTCTCTTCTTTGAGAACTCGCCAAGATTAGCAGAAACTATCTTACCTTGAATTATCTCGTTCATATATTAACAATTGTTAATATACTACATAAACATATGGGTCGTGGATAAGCCTACTCGTCAATCTTTCGAATGTCTTTTTTATACGTCTTCGTGCTCTCAACATATGAGTCTAGATAGTCATCTATAGCTCGCCTTGCTTCACCAGATGGGTCCAAGTCACGCATATACTTTGCTGGAACTCCAGCATAGATTTTGTTTGGTTCTGTGACAGTTTTGCTGTGAAGTAGAGCTGAATTAGCTATCATTACTCCCTTTGCCACTTTACTGCCGAGCATAAGAACCGCACCCATTCCTATGGCTGCATTGTCTTCAACAAGCTCCGCATGGATTGTTGCATTATGACCAATATTCACCCTGCGTCCTATTCTGGTCACGAACCGAGGTTCTGAGTGAATGACTGCTCCATCTTGAACGTTTGTTTCATCACCTATCTCAATTCTTCCACGGTCTCCACGAATAGATGCCATGGGCGCAACGAATACCCGTTCTCCAATCTTGACATCGCCAATGACTGATGCCTGTGGATGAACATAAGCTGATTCCGCTATCTCTGGTTTCTTCTTTCCAAGTTCATAGATTGTCAAAATCCTCACCTCTTTCTCAGAATTCCACCCGTCCATCATCTCTCTCAATGTAATATTGAGCAGAAACTCCGACAGCATCGTTTCTCATTAACGCACTCCATGCATCAGTCATATGTTTCTAGATGTATCACCTACGGAAAAGGAAATCGGTTTTCAGGTCTGGACCCGGTCACCGAATCTCAAGAGCTCTACGTATTGATTAGATTTGGATTTATATTTCTGATTGGCACAATCGCAATGGATGCGGGCGTGCTAATGCGAAGATGTCTAATCAGATCATTAGACTAAGTTTATACAACATCGAAAACAATAGCCCAGAACTCACGCTCTGTTACTCCTGTCCTAAGATCTTTTAACTCACCCTTTATCTTATCGAAGGCAACCTTTGATTGAGTCTTCTTGTGTTCTTCGTGAGTACGTTTCACACGCTCAGTAATTTCCCGAGCCTGTTGAGGGGTGGCTTTCACTCCGCCCATTTTTAAGAGATATTCAACAAAGTGTCTACCAACAAATTTGCCAAGATGAAACTCTCTTCGTCTTCCAACAAGAGTAGGGCTAATTGGCTCATAGGTCATTGAATGTGTCAATTGACCATGCGAGTGAATACCACTTGAGTGTGTGAATGCATTATCTCCACTGATTGCCTTGTGCAGTGGTAGAGGGACTACAAAATGACGTTCTACTAGTTTGGAGAGACCGTAGAGCTTTTCTGTTTCGACACCCGTTTCGACACCATAGAGCTCCTCTAATGCCATGACTATTTCTTCAAAGGCTGCATTGCCAGCCCGTTCTCCATATGCATTAACACACACTTGCGGATAGGTCACTCCTTCTTCTATTGCTGCAAGAGTGTTTGCAGTAGCTAGGCCAAAATCATCGTGACAATGTACTGACATGGGGACCTTATACTTTGATTTACTCCAAAGGTTTGTCTTGATCTCTCTAGTGATGTGTTTCATCACCTCTGGTCTCACGAATCCTACTGTGTCTGCAATACAGATCTTATCTGCCCCAGCATCTATAGCTGTTCGATAAGCATCACACAGGAATTCCATGTTACTTCGTGTTGCATCCTCTGCAATGTAATCAATGATGAGACCATGCTCTTTACCAAATTCTATACATTCTGTCAGTCGCTCAAGCATTTCTTCTCGAGACATTCGGAGCTGATACTTTAACCTAAAATCGGAAGTGGCGATAAAAATAGGGACTTCTTTGACACCTGCTTCTATGCATGCTTCTACATCTCGAATAACCGCGCGAGCTGGAGCTGCAACTGACGCTCGACTAAGGCCCTCCTTTGCAATTGCAGCAACTGCTCTTTTCTCTTCTTCGCTGACTGCTGGAAAACCAACAGCCACGATTGCTGTACCGACCTCATCTAGTTTCTTAGCGATTTCTATTTTCTCATCAATGGTTAGTGCAACTCCTGGTGTTTGCTCTCCATCTCTAAGAGTTTCATCCCAAATGTGAACTCTTTTGGGTAGTGCTTTTGATTTTGTATCCCGTACTTTGTTGTAGTTGACGGCAAGTCCTGCTTTCTCTAAGTTTTCCATTGTTCTTGCCTACCTGCTAAGATTTCACTTGAATCGGTATCGACCCAGTATTGGTGTCTTCTCTATTCTCTGTTCCAGAATAACTATTTCCTTATCGTACTCTTCCTTTGTTATCTGGCTTTTGTCTAGAGCTGCTTTTAGTTTGCCTTTTTTGTGTTCGACTTTTGAGTGCTCAATGTATGCTAGCCTGAGCGATGATTCCATCTCTGGTTTTGTACTGGTCTTCTCCCCGATACCAGAGAGCATCGGCATCCAGCAGATCTCTTCAATGTGGAATGAATATTCAAGCCCTCGTTCAAGAATTCTGTTCCAGATTGGACATCTCTTAACAATGATTGTGTTTTCATTCACTTCAACGTCAAGACCAATAGCACTAAAGAGCTGACCTGCAATCTCTGCAGCTGCTTTTGCTCCATTTCGTCCCGCTATTTCAGCAATTTCGAGTCCCATCTGTTTGAATCCTCGAGCATATCCCTCATACATAGACAATGGTCCTGTATTATCTCTTAGTCCCCACCAGAGTCCATCAAGAAGTGCAACAAAACTCATGCGGAGCGTTTCTAACTCGTTCATCTACTTGCCTCCCTTGAATGTGTTGCCCCATCTATTCAGAAATGCTATCTCCTCGGGTAATTGCCTCGGAGGTCCTAAAGTTCTTTCATTCAATGCATATCCAAGAGTCAGACACAAGATTGGTACCCAATGAGGATATGGAATACCTAGTTTCTCTGAGATGGCCCCCACGTCATCAAAATGGTCCAGTTGGACTGATGAGACACAACTGCCTAGACCGAGAGATGCAGCTGCAAGTGTCATGTTCTCCATCATCATAGAGCCTGCGATAACTGCATGTCTGGGTGATGACCACCCATACACTCCTCCTGTTCCTCGGAGTGTGGGCTGAGAGTTGCCAACGTGTGTCTGATCAACAGCCAGTACCAGGAGAACAGGTGCTCCATTAGTTTCAGGCTTGCCTTTGATGTATTCGAAACGTTCACCTGAAATGAGGATGTCGATGGTTCTCTCAAGGCTTGCCTTTGATTCTATGTAGCTCAGTCTACGTTCTAGTTCCTCTCGTGGTGTTGCCCGACCAAAGAGCTCGACTGTTCTGTCCACAGCTCTTTGTCCTATGAATTCTTGCAGTTTCTTATCCCGGACAACAATAATTCGCCATGGTTGCTGATTCTCAGCACTAGGTGCATATCCACCGGCTTCAATCACTTTATACACAAGTTCATCTGGCACATCTCTGGATGTGTCATAATCCCTTATGGCTCGGCGGTTCTTGATAGTCCGTATCGTTTCATTCTCATCCAAGATTCTGATTCTCCAGTCAGTGATGATTTGGCCGGAGCAAACTCTCGCTTAAGTAAGTAACTCCTGAACCAGAAACATCATCAAAAAGGGGAAGTGACCGTGCCTTATAGTGCACGGTCCGAAGTAGACTACATTAATGGAGCGTCACGACCGTCATACTTGAAACGGAAACCAGTGTCTAGATTGACACTTTCCTTAAGGATTACATTTCCAGCAACAAGTCGTTGAACCTGATTAGTTCCTTCATATATCTGTAGAAGCTTAGCATCTCGCATCAGCTTCTCAGCAGGGTACTCTTCGACATAGCCATACCCTCCCATGATCTGTATACAATCTATGGCATTTTGCATGGCTGTGTCAGAGGCGAAGAATTTGGAAAATGCAGAATCCTTTGAGTTTGGTAGATCTTGATCTGCCAGCCAAGCTGCATATCGTGTTTGCCATCTTGCTGCAGCTGTCTTAGCACCCATATCCGCAAGTGTGAAGCTAATGCCTTGGAACTGACCTATAGGTTGTCCAAATTGGTGACGTATATTAGCAAATTTGGCAGCCTCATCCACTGCGCGCTGTGCTACACCAGTTGCGATAGCAGCAATTCCTGCTCGGGTCTTATCGAGAGTTTTCATTGCAATCTTGAAACCATCACCCTCTTTTCCTACTAGACAGTCCTTTGGCACACGAACATCATCGAAGATCACTTCACTCTGAATGGAGTTAAGTTGACCTACCTTGTTCTCTATGTGACCAATCTTCACATTCTTGCTCTTTGGAACCATGAAGACTGACAAGCCCTTGTGCTTCAGATCCGGTTGTGTGGATGCAAATACAGTGAATAGCGACGCAACTGGTGCATTGGTGATCCAGCATTTCATGCCATTGATAACATACTCGTCACCATCACGAATAGCTTTTGTCGCGACTGCAGCAGCATCAGATCCTGCCTTTCTCTCTGTCAGAGAGAATGCACCAAGTTTTACATCCTTTCCTGTGATCAATGGCTCAACGTACGTCTGCAGTTGTTCAGTCGTAGCTCCAATTACCAACGGAGCGAATGCTAGATTGTTACACATGATTGATGTTGCCATGCCTGCGCATCCATAACCTGTTGCCTCGGAAACAAGTGTTTCCGCAAGTAATGTCAGCCCCGGTCCTCCTGCTTCAGTGGGAATGTGAAGGTTCATCAGCCCTGCTTCGTAGGCTTTTTGAACTACATCCTTCGGAAACTCATTCTTCTTTTCAAGCTCATGAGCCCGTGGAGTGATATGTTCGGCGGTGAACGCCTTCGCTCGCTCCCAAAGTTTTTGTTCTTTTTCAGAAAGTGAGAAGTCCATCGTCAATCGACATTGGCCACTCGCTCCGACTTATTATGTCTTCGGACTGCTCTCTGCCTGCCTACTTTTCTTGGAAAAGAACATGATTTCTCTCAATCCGGTGTGCTGAACCAAGCAAAATTCCCAGTGCAGTAAAAAAGGCCCCCGTGGTTAAAAATACTAGATCTATGATATGCGACCTAGTTAGCATGTATACAATTTCAGTGTAGATAACGAAATCAGGTGTTAGAAACATAATTCCAATCGCGTCGAATTCCGGAACAACAACTAATCCTACCTCACCTACATACAATGGATACAGTAATGGAATGAATGTATACGTCGAAATCAATCCAAACACCGCTCCTAGCAACACTCCTAAAATTATTGCGTAAGTTTTCTTGCTAACCAATCTACCAATAATGTACCCACTTACCAATGGCATAATCATCTATGATAACCCATTTTTATTTTGGATTGATTAAACATAAGATTAACTAAATACGTAAATCACAGACTAGTCTTCTTCCTGAGTATATCATTACGAAGAATATGGGAAAAAGCTGTCATGCCCCTACATTTTTGTACTTGTTTTATTCGTGACGAGGTGTAAACCCGAGAGGTGGAATCGCTAGGTGCCATTGAAGAACACGAACGTTGTGAGTGCAGCTCAGACGAAATTTGGAGCTCTTGAGGGTGTGACCCTCAGAGAGATGTTTTCTGAAGCTGTGGATAAAGCTACAGTTGAGGCTGGTGTTCCGAAAAA
>JAEORI010000283.1 GCA_016840965.1 Candidatus Thorarchaeota archaeon
GAGGAGATGTGTTTGTCTGGATCTCTTGCCAGAAGGTTTCCAGAGCCTCAGAGCTACCCTCCTCTAAGTCCTGCTGCAACTGCTTCAATCTAGGGCTGACTGGAATATCATCCTGAGGCATCGAAGAATCACCTGTTCTAGGGACCATAGAGGGATGATATAGAATCTTATCGTTCTCAGCACACACACTTCTGGGTCGATTCCCGTTCTATTGAAGTCGGAACTGATTTTAGGCGGTTGGACCCTTGTTCTCCAGTTCAATTTTCACATTGTTCCTATGAAGGTGTTCGTGTGTCTGAGGAAACCAAAGTCTATACATACCGCTGGGCAGTGCTCTTAGTCTTCGGTCTCATCTTTATGGTGGGCCAGATGATGTGGCTGACATTCTCCCTGATCCGGAATGAGGTCACAGAAGTGTTCGGATTGGTAGCAGGTGACCCAAGTGTTGTGCTCTTGACTGCTTCACAACCCCTGGCATTCATAATCCTGTCAATCCCTGTGGGTTGGTTGGCAGACCGCAAGGGTCTTGTCACAGTGGCGGGTCTGGGAGCTATTATTCAGGTCCTCTTTGGCACCCTCAGGATTTTCCTCATCAACGACTTCGCATTGGTGTTCGTCTGCCAGTTCGGTCTCTCAATCGGGTCTGTCATGATTCAGAACTGCATCGTGTACCTGAGCGTCAGCTGGTTCCCAAAGGGCGAACGAGGACTGGCAACGGGCGTCAGCACACTGTTCATGCTTCTTGGAATGCTCCTCGGAACGGCCCTCAGCATGGTCCTCTGGACAGCACCCCTCTACGGAGACCCCGGCTTCACAGTCCCACTGGCACAGGCTAACGTCGAGTTCATCATGTATCTGGACACAATACTAGCTGTCATCCTCACCGTAGCCTTCTTCGCAGTGGCGAGGGACAAACCACCCAAACCTCCAGACATCGACGTACTAGCGGAGGTCACTCCAAGCATCAGAGGCATGCTCAAGGACAGGAATGTCTGGTTCATCTCCATCGGGTTCTTCGCGGGCTTTGGTATCTTCATTGGTCTCACTGCCATCATCGAGGAACTGCTCATAAGTCTGGGAATTCCGGTGACAGCAGGTCTAGGAAGTCCTGCAATCGTCATGGTGTTGCTCATGGTGTTTGGCATCATCGGAGCTATCGTAGTCCCAGCAATCTCTGACAAAGTCCAGAAGCGAAAGCCATTCCTCATGGTCTCCCTGATAGTTGGAATCATCGCGACGTGGATACTAGGTACGAGCGCCACAGCAGAGATGGCATTCGTGTCATCAGCGATTCTCGGGTTCTTCCTGATTGCAGTCATGCCCATTGCCCTCTCAATGCTCGAGGAGTTCAAGACTGTTGGTCCAGACCTGGCAGGAGCTAGCACGGGACTCGCATTCTGGTTTGGCAATCTTGGTGGGTTCTTGGGTACCATTCTCCTTGAAGCCCTGCGAGTGGGAGAATCATACTTCTACTCAATTGTCTACTTGGTGGTAGTGATGGCGATTGCGACCGTGCTGATTCTTACAATCCCTGAGACCAAACGTCGGGAGGAGACTGCGCAGTAACGAAGTCTCGTGACTGTTCTCATCCTGACTGCCAAAACATAAGTGCATCCAACAGGTACTATTTGCGTGAACGAAATCACAATTCGCCAAGCCCGAAGAGAGGACATACCTTCCATCGTGGAAACTTCTCGGGCGTCTACAACTGAAGAAGAGATGGTCGGATTTACAGCGCCAGAGTGGGGAACGTTTCGAGATATCAAGAAGCTGGAAGGCGAATGGACAACAGGAAACAGGCTGAAAGATGACTATGAGGTCATTGTATTTGAAAGTGAAGGACAAGTAGTCGGGTATCTCGTATTTAAGAGAGAACAAGAGCACATGTATATTGATCTCATCCACATCAGGAAGTCTGAGCAGGGAAAGGGTATAGGAAGAGCTCTTCTAGAGTATATTGAGAGGCTGGCAATCGAGAGCGGGCTGACACGCATAGAAACGGACACTGTCGAGAATGCACAAGGGGTGCCGTGGAAATCATACAAGTTCTGGCTAAAGATGGGGTTCCGTGATACAGGCGAACGTTTGAAAACAAAGTGGGACTTCAAGACAATTCCCTTCGTCAAGCGGCTCAGTTGAACATCGAGGTAGAAGTATCGGTTCAGTTGTATCACCTATGGTTGTCCCAGATTGGTGGAAATCAATCTGCGATGAGTGCCCTGAGTCCCATAGACCGATAGGTTCTTTCGTATACTGGAATCAATCACGTCAAAGAAGGAATAAACATGAGCTGCAGTCAATGCGTAGGTATCGAGTCGCATTTCAATCATAAACTAGTCACCAAAGAACTCCGGCAGTATCGGAACGAGGGCCCTGAGAAAGGAACTCGATTGTTGATTGATGCTTTGATAGCAGAGGGCATATCCGAGATGACACTGCTGGACATTGGAGGGGGAATAGGTGCCCTTCAACATGAGCTGCTGAAAGCGGGAGTGAGGAACTGCATCAATGTGGAGGCTTCGAGTGCATATATTGAAGCAGTGAAGGAGGAAGCAGAACGTCAGGGACATGCAGACCGCATAAGTCATCTCCATGGTGACTTCGTTGACTTGGCTGAAGACCTCCCCCAATGTGATATTGTAACGTTAGACAGAGTGATTTGTTGCTACCACGATGTACAGGAGCTTGTGAAGAAGTCCTCAGCGCTGGCCAGAAGAGCATACTGTGTAGTATATCCTCTGGATAAGTGGTCTGTTAGAATAGGCGGCGTTCTAGAGAATCTTACCTATCGTCTTCGTCGAAGTCCTTTTCGGTTTTTTGTACATCCGCCCGAGCTAGTTGAAGAGATCATTCGTAGCAATGGCTTTGAGCGACGGTTCTATCGAGAAGAAGGTATGTGGCAAATCGTGGTCTACGGACGTGTCCATTAGCATGCCGTGATGTTACTGCTACTGTTATGTTTTCATGGTTTGATATAATCTTTGCAATAGCTAATTTTGCATACACATTTAGCAAAGGTTCCCTCTCTCTGGTGGCACTTCGATTTACCAATAATCGAGGTAGAGAGGTGTTCGTGGTTGGACATTCCTAACGTTTTGAAATACACATTTCTAATTCACTTCATAGTGTGCATGATCTTTGGGTTCCTGTTCTTCCTGAGCCCTGAGTTCTACGTAGACGCCACAGGTTGGCCCTTCCTTGACCCGGCAGCGGGTAGAATTATGGGGTCAGCGTTCATTGGCTTTGGAGTTGCAGCACTGTTTGGTTATAGAGCTGCCACGTGGGAAGAGGTCAAGATCATCGTGCTTGCTGATATCACCTGGGGCATCTTCGGCACCATTTCCATGGTGTGGATGATGCTTGTACACGCGACCATTCCTGCTCTTGCTGGATGGTTCAACGCGGTACTAATAGGCGTCCTCACGCTGCTCTTCCTTTACTCGTACTATGTAGCAACACGCTAGAGGTTGAAGAACATATTGCACAGGTGGCATTGTGATTAATGCCAATTTAGGCAATGTGCTGTTTTTGCTAATTAGTCAAATCCAGTTCGCCATTCTCAAAGAGTGAAGTTACACAATTTCCTTGGCTGATTTATTTCCATTCCAAACAACTACAGCTACAACTAGAATACTAGCACCAAGGACTATTGCATACAATACTTCGATTGGAATTGGTAACCCGTCCGTAGTTGTTGGTGTTGGTGTTGGGGTAACATAGTCATCTGAGAGACACCAAAGAAATGCCAAGATGGAGGTCTCTTGCCAAGTCCAACCTGCGACTGCAAATCCACCATCTTCGCTCAATACCATTGAGTGAGCTTGATCCTGGTTGGGTCCTGAACACATGCTTCGCCAGAGCTCGTTGCCTTCCTCATCAGCCCTCACAAACAGTGCATCCCAATTTGAGTACGCCCCGCTTTCAGCAGCAACACCAGCGATTCCGAACCCACCATCGGAGCACTCGACCACAGAGTGAGCGTACCCAGTGGAGTATGTTTTGTTCCAAAGCAGGGCTCCATTCGCATCAGTTCTGACCAACCAAGGAGACCTGGGAAAATACATCAAGGCACCTGATTCTCCTGCAATCGCAAAGCCACCATCACTACACTGGGTCAATGATCTTCCAATATTCAATGGTGCATTCCCATATGTTTGATTCCAGAGCATGGTTCCATTCGAGTCAGTCCGTACAAGCCAAGCCTGATAGCCTATCTCACTTGTTGGATCTGTATCAGCTGGACCAGCAAAGGCAAATCCGCCATCATCGCATGCCACCACGCTATTAGCATCTGAAATGTCCCAATCTCCATAAGATTTAGACCAAATGAATGTACCATTTGCGTGTATATGAACAAGTTGAGGGTCTGTAGTAGCTATTATGATGCTGCCATCTTGGCATTCAGCCAATGAGTTACCCCCCCAATGGATGTCATCATACCATTTATTCCAGAGTACACTCCCGTTATTCGCTAATCGTGAAACCCAGAGTTTGGGCCCACCAGTTTCATTTGCACCAAAACTCAGAGTTTCTCCAGTAATCACAAAATCCCCATTTTCACACTGTATTGCAGAATATATCTCGTCTTCGTTATCACCACCCAGAGTCTTTTGAAACAGAACAGACCCGTTAGTGGCGACATGGAATATTGTTCCATTACTGAAGTCAGTATTGCTTGTGGTTTCGAACGTTCCACTTATGACATACCCGGATTCAGTTCGGCTCACATAGATGTGCTCAATAGTATTGGTGTAGTTGTAAGTCTTCACCCATAGGTTGTTAGGTCCCTCCAGACTAATGTCTTCGTCTACACTAGGAAGGAATGGTGCAGCGTTCACCTGAAAGAGTACAATGCAACTTACGATAAGTAACGCACTCACTTTCAATGGCAAAGCAGATCCTCGATTCGTAACCCTCGTCTCCTTGCGATTATCATAGGAATAGTGTATC
>JAEORI010000038.1 GCA_016840965.1 Candidatus Thorarchaeota archaeon
AATGATGTTATCACCGAGTACATCTTTCAACGCAATAGTAATGACCTACCTGAGAAATCATGTTGGAATGCTTGGAGTCGGTCTGATGATCTGACTGAGTGGACCAACGTGGGAGTCCATAATCATGTCCTACGGTCAGGTGGAAGTAAAGTACGTCTAAGGGCGTTCAGAATTTGGTCTGAAAATGAACAACAATGCGTGCCGCCCCCACATGTACAATTTCCGAATTTTCTCAGGTCCGTTGTTCAAAGTTCTATTGAGGGTATCGCCAGACAGCTTAGGGATGTCAAACATGTTCGCTTAAGACTCAGTATGCAGGGAAACGAATGCGTCATCATTTTCCAAGATAGTGAAAACAAAGAAACCTTACACTCACTGATACTGCTGCATACTGCAGACATCATACGGCTTCTTCGTTGGCCAATGACTGAAGGAAAGCCACTACGACTCAGACACGACCTTCTTGTCACATGGAACCTGTTTCATGACTTTGCTTATCCAAGTCCTGACATAGACTTTGGTGATGACTTCAGGTTTCTGGAAGAATCGCTCATATCTCTGACAACCAGTGAGGAGATGATGTTTTCTCCAGTCCTTGTTGACACCGCTCTCAACCTGAGAACATTACAGGTCACAGTACACCACGATGCATCACAATGCCCACTCGTTAAGGACCCTCGGTTGAATCATTCATCTTGTTGGAGGATAAGCCTACCCCCTGAATTACAATCTATGATTGAAATTAAAACTGACCAATATCTAACCGACAAACAGGTCTTTGAACATGTAGAAGAAGTGAGTCAGATGATAGGCAACAATCGAGTGGAGCTTGTCTTTGATCATGGATTAGATGAGCATGACCGCCTTGTCTTCAACGAGAGTGAGGTGATGAGAAAGTTATCTAATAAGTATCGAGGAATTCCTTTACAGAGTCTATCTCCAGGTCACACCTCACGAATAACGATACGACTCAACCGTCTTAAACGCGAAAGAAACGAAGGTGGTTCCTAGTCATCTGAACGATGACCCTCGATGATTTTAATCATTGAGAACTTGTGTGCTCTCTTCTTCTCATCGTCAACTCTGTATTCCTCTAAGCCGAGGTATGTCGCGAGAATCATATAGACCTTTGAGTCCTCAAGTGGATCAGCTGTCATACTCAACATGTTTTGATTGAACATCTCAATACGTTTGAATAGATGAGCAGGTAGTGGTATTGTTGCTCTCATGGCGTTCAGGCAATCTTCCTCTGGAAAAAACTGACAGATATAACCCCAGAATCTAAGATATTTTCCAGTTGGACCTTGGACCATGCGAATCTCTGTTGGAACAAGCATGATGGTATGGTTTTCCATTTCTGAAGTCCACTTCACTTTCTTGTAGGGTGAATCTGCATTTAGATTGCTAATCTCATTCATGCACTCATGTACCATTACTTGGCAATCAAAGGTTTCACGACTGAGTTGCGCAGGGTGTTCTCCTAGAGCTTGTAGTTCCTCATATTTTCCTGGAAACCAGTCTAAGTCAACTTGTAATGCGCCGCCCATCATTTCACGGAGAATCACTTCATCTTTTTCATCGAAATGAGTCAACGTGAGGTCATTTACAAATGAATCCTCATCCTCCTCATCTCTCATGATGCATTCCTTTCAAATCAGTCTTTTTAAAGTCCTAGTGGGTCATCTCTCAATCTATGCTTCTATTCCGTATTGAAACTGAATATCAATTTACAATTTCAACCTATTACTGATATTATTGTTTTTCTTGCAATACTAGCATTTTCAGGCGTTTTTTGTGAATTATATCTTTCAATGGAAATATATGCATCTTTTACTCTCTTTCGTTTTCCAGATTCAATAGACAATATCGCACCATCAGCTACTGCTGCAGTCCAATATGGAATCTCTACTGGATTACCAACTTTATTCTTGAGATGTGTTTCAACCTCTATTAATTCTTCAACCAATGTATCAAACAGTTTGTTTGAGGCACTTCTCTCTTCAAACGATTTCAATAACTCTGTTAGTGCGACTGCACCAGCAAAACCTACGAATGCACCCATAATCTCTATTGTAATATTTGGAAAAGGAAATAATGTGTTGAATTCAATTAGTTCCAATCCAATCGCAAATATATCAAGAGTCGCTAGACTCCAGATGGCGAATTTTCCTCCTGGTAATGCTCTAATACCTACAAGAATGATTGCTGATATTAATAGCAGAATGTAAGAAAATAGGACAATCATAAGAAATATCGTGTAATTACTAAATATGTTCAAAAAAACTCCAATAAACAATGTCATAATTATCGATAATCCTAGCCAAGGAATTTGCCCCTTTTTTCCCATCTTTCTAGTTAGATAATAAAATGACCAATAGCACAGTGAAATTGAAGGGATTGAACAAGTTGAAACTAGACTTATTTGCCAAACCACAATTCCAAAAACTTGATTCAATAAAATTAATCCGAAGTATAGGCCTGCAATTCCAATAAGTAATATAACTGCGAGAAAAAATGCTCGATTGTCTCTTCTCTTCTCGGATGCCAATATTCGTTTGGCAAGAGTATTTCCATCTTCAACAGATGTCATATGTGAAATACATCAATACCCCATTTGTACTCTTGCTCTGAGTGATACTACAATAATATAGTATGCGAGTGTATTCTTGAAAACTAATTTGGCATTATTAAAAGATGATTTATCAATCCTAACTGGCAGAGTATGTCTTTAGTAGACTTCTCAGTGGATTTTCTGACAGGCGCCACCTCAATTTTTGCTTTAAACACTATCGCTATAATAGTGTCTAATCAGTCTTGTATGGTGAACTAGATTGGTACTTCGGAAAAATGGTAAACTGGTGCCCATTGGTGGCATCTGCCTTTCAGCAGCCATTTTGATTGACAGGTTTGTCGGTAGTGGATCATTAGTGGACTTCTTCGTAGGCCTTCTCACAGGGCTTGCAATCGTTCTGAACCTTGTAGGGCTTTATAGATCAAGAAGTCATGACTAACAAGTGTCATTGATGGCCACGATATGACCACGGTGATAATGCATGTAAAGTATCACTCAATATGGACTGCCTGTTTCTCGTACAATCCTGTCAATATCTCAAGCAGGACTGCCTTAGTCCTCATCAGCGTTTACGGTCGATGTGATGCAAATTGTAGTCTGGTTTAACTCAATACTGATAAAGTGGAAACAACTGTCTGATATGCAACTCACAAATCCAGTTTCATGATATCGGTCAATACGAGAAAACGCAATTTGTCACTTTTCATTTTTTCCCGTAGACATATTGCCCTGTTGAGTTTGTTATATACGACTATGATGATGGCTGCGGATAGCAACGAGCCAAGAGGCAGAGTCAAGGGGAGCGTTGATATCCACCAACTGTTTTGAACATTGAAATACAGTATTTCTATGGTTTCGTCAACAGCATATGAACCATAAATCCACCCCCAAGTGGCGATGATTGTTAGTCTGCAGTTTCCATTCGCAATATGAAATGTGTTTATGTCTATTCGCCAACAGCTGCTGTTCACAATCTGAGCCTGGAATGTAGTATCATGCAGTACCGGATGGTCTGTATCTACATTTTCCACGAGTTCTCCTGTCACAGAGATAAGATTGCATCGATAACCGTCCCGGAGAACGTTTTTCGTCGTATTGAAAATAATGTCACAATAAGCCAACCCCGAAAGTGGTCCAGTCGCCAAACCTCCATCCTTTTCGTATAATACTGCTGTTGATTCCACAAAATCATATCCTGGAAAAAGAGGTTCAGGATAAGTCCATTGACCAATCTCTCCAGTGAGACCAAACCTGATTGACGCGGCAAGGAAAACACTGAAGAATTCATCAGATGACATCACCTCGCTTGCCATTATCCCTGTATGAATAACCACTCCTTCTCCATACCTGTGCATATAAGCTGCTACCGGATATTCCGGGCTTTCACTAGGGTTAACGAAATTCCAGTACCCGATAACATCTGTTTCTGTTTGGTTTTGCAGAAGATTCTCCTCATGACCCCTATAGCTTGAGGGAATATTCTCACCTAACGTAGTTCTGATGAAATCACTGAGCACATTTGTCGTGTTGACTGTAATACCGTTATAATGGGTGCCTGTCCAATATTGCCAAAGGTTACTCCCAACCCAATTTATGTTGTCATCATACCATCTATGGCGGACGGATTTCCATGCATGAGTCCCATTGAATTCCCATCTATGCCCCTTGGTCAGGCTTAGATAACCATTAGAATATGTGACCTCAGCTAGAAAGGTGCATGCATCCATTATAATCAAAGTGCCGCCAGATGCAACAAATTGTTTATAATAGAGATACTCCCGCTCCGTGACGTATTCGGTAAACCCGAGTATCACGACATCATATACTCTCTCACCCTCATGAAAGAGCCCGCCCTCATCCACGTCTATCTCGTTGATGAGCGTTACGGTTTCTCCGAGAACCAGATGGAGAGCGCGAGCAGTATCACTCTCAAACCATGCACCAAGTCGCTCGCTCCAACTCCACTCATCAACAACTGTTCTGTTGAGAAGATGCAAGTCTGTTGTGATGTACTCTCCGATAGGGACCGAGTCGTATTTTGAGTAGAATGTATAGAACGCATTTGAGTAGGCGGTCGCAGAAAAGATAGGCTTGACCATAGCTATCCTACTCTCAGTCGAAGCACTGGTAGCTCTACTGAATGTGGCTATTCCAGCAGAACCATTTGGGCTATATGGAACCACCGACACACAAAAGGAAGATATCGAAACAATAAGTACTAGAAAGAAAGCAAGGCATCCGAATCTGGAATGTTTTCTGCCCCCTTGTTTCTGAGCAATGGTCATATTACTATTCCACCCTTCTAGCTTTGTTCTGGCAATCTCATGCGCTCAAATAAGCATACCTAGATGCAGCACGCCACTATGAACCAGATCTAAATGACTGAAACTCATAATGGTTGGGATCAACATAGACGAAACCTAGAATCAGATTACCACGTATCTCATCAAACTTGTACACGCCAAAAACTAACTCAATGCTCTGAGTTCTCCATTTTAATTTTCCACGCGCTAGGTAGTTGCGGAATATGGCACGACACTGCTTTCTAATTATGCTGAATAAGTTCTTGTACCTCCTTCTCTGCGATGATCGAATCCCCCATCGATCCAGAATAAATCGATTCGCTAAGCTGTTGCTTGAAACCAAGATGGACGCCCCTTTCTTTTGTAGCCTTTGCTGATTCTCTTGAAGCATGCTGTACAGACACTCAGGAATGTTAGCTAGAATTGATGTTGTGATTCCCGGTTCTCGGTATATCGAGTCTTTATTTTCCAAGATACCCATCTCTCACCTTAATCAGGTACCCTCTCATTTGAAGACCCCCAAGTTTTGGGTTTCTCACATGAAAACCGCGGCTTGATGGTAAGTGTTATAAGGCATCTTCAAGACGCGAACACGCTTCAGACCAGTCAGATGAGGTTATAGACCATGTCCGAAGATTATAGACATATTATCCGAATGTCGGGAAGCGACATTGATGGGCAAGAAAACTTGCTACAGGGGCTAACCCGCATCAGAGGAGTTGGCATCAGGTTATCCAAATCAATAATTACGCAACTTGGAATGGACCCTTCACAGCGACTCGGTTTCCTGACAGATGCTGATATTAAGAAAATTGAGAAGATAATCAAGGATCCCATGGCCTCCAATTTTCCTGACTGGTATGTTAATCGTCCACGAGATAGAATGAGCGGAAGAATGTTGCACCTGACTGGTTCTGACCTTGACTTTGCTCAGAGAAATGACATTGACCGGCTCCGTAGAATCAAATCTTGGAGAGGTGTCCGACACTCCCTAGGTCTCAGAGTTAGAGGTCAACATACTAGGACAACCGGACGCGGTGGAGTAGCAGTAGGAGTTTCAAGAAAGAAAGTATAGTCGAGGGAATGAATCATGGGTGATCCGCGTTCACAGAAAAAGAAGTACGTTGCTCCTAAGACGCCTTTTGATAGTGATCGGTTCGAGCAGGAGCTTCAGATGGTTGGTATCTACGGATTGAGGAATAAGAAGGAGCTGTGGAAACACAGGACAGAGCTTTCAAACTATCGTAGACAGGCTCGTAATTTGCTTGCACTTCCTGTTTCTGAGAGGGCTCAGCAAGAGCGTGAGCTGGTAGACAAACTTGCCCGTCTTGGTATTCTTACTACTGAACCAACTCTTGATCATGTGCTTGACCTCACTATGGAGAATCTACTTGAACGACGTCTACAGACACTTGTCTTCAGAAAAGGCCTTGCGAGCTCGATGCATCATGCTCGACAGCTTGTGACTCATGGTCATATAGCTCTTGAAACAGCAAGAGTCGATACTCCTCAGCGAATCATCGCAGTGGCTGAAGAAAATAAAATCCAATACTCTCCAAAATCAGCCCTTAACGATGCATCCCATCCTGCAAGAATTGCTGCATCTGATGCAGCCACACGCGCATCTGCGGCACGTCTTGAGGAAGCTGAAGATTTTGAACGCCCAAGAAGATTTGATGAAGCAGAGCCTGTGACTGACGATGATATTGAGCTTGAAGGAGATGAGCATATTGAGTAAGGATGATAGAGATAAGTGGGGTGTTGCTCACATATTCGCTTCATACAATGACACCATCATCATGATTACTGATATAACCGGTGCTGAAACACTCGCCAGATATTCTGGTGGAATGATGGTGAAGGCTGATAGGAATGAGTCATCTCCTCATGCGGCGATGCAAGCTGCTTTTCAAGCTGCACGCGAAGCCAAAGACAAGGGTATCTATGGTATCCATATTCGGGTACGTGCCCCTGGTGGTCATGGTCCCAAAACACCTGGTCCTGGAGCACAGGCTGCTATCCGTGCACTCAGCAGAGCTGGATTACGAATTGGTATCATCGATGAAGTAACACCAATGCCCCATGATGGGACAAGAAAGCCTGGTGGTCGTCGAGGCCGAAGAGTGTAGTCGGTTTTAATTCACCCACTAGTCTTGGTGCTAGAAATCGTACCATTTGCCAACTAGACCGTACTTTATTCCACTATTCGTCTTATCAACTCGTATAAGTGGTCTTGTTAGATGTCTCTGAGCTCTCACAGGTGGTAGATACAGCCCAACATTTAGGTCTCTCTCTCGATATGATTCGGTCCTTTTGATTTCTGTATCTTTATACCCACATTTCACACACTTGTACCCTTTTCCAGTTCCTGCGCTTTTCATTCTCTTGCCACATTGTGGGCAAATGGGGTTTGAAAAATCAGATATTTCTGCAAGCTCATCAACCTCCAGACCCTCGAGGTTAAGGGTCAGACCATGAGTTCTAGAAGCTGGACGAACACTTGCATGGACCTTGACCAAATCACCCACTCTTAACTTCATCACAACCTCTCGAAACTCACCTGAGGGTTCATACGCAGCACAATCTATCTTGTAACCTTCGTTCGCGATACTAAAGATACTATGACCACCTTCAATCATTCTGGGTTCAGTATCCACTCTACCACTCACCACTGCTGCCATGTACGGTCTTAGATTCCTTATAGGTACATGATGTTTCAAGTGTTCTCCAGTTCCCTGATTCGATCTAAACACGACCCATCTGTCGACATTCTGTTTACTCTTTACCTGTCTGCCAGCTTCGATGACAGAAGTTACGGACTCTCCGCGGACTCCAAAAAGTACTGGGTCTGGACCATGAGGTTCAATCAATATCCTATTGGTTGATGGGTCTAAGTTTGAGAAAAGGTTGTTTCCCATCATTTTGTCCATTGTGAGCACTGAATCAATATCGACTCCCCTCTCCTTGTCGCAGTCTTCCAGCGCTCGATAAGCAATGTATTCGTAGGTATAATCTCCTCGGAGGTTGTTCGCAACTGATGATAAGGCTCCAACTAACCCTCTTCCATTCCCGTGCTTGTAGTGAGGGATTTTGCAGGTTTTTGCAACTCTTTGAGCCAATTCAATGGGCACAACCCGCCAAAGTGCAAGTCTTGAGAGATGTTGCACTTGTTGAGGTATTTCCTCCCCAAGAACGACAACCCCAGGGTTCGTATTAGGATATTCTTTCTCAACATAATCGTTGATGAGCTCTTGCACCAGCTGAATAACAGAATCTATGTCCTTAAAATGCATCAAGAAACGGAGTGCTACAGCTCCATTTCCTCTCGTTCTATATGGGATTCCAGGATTCAGGCGAATGAGATTTGGATAATCTGTCCACTCAACATTCCACTCATTGAGCTTCTCAATAAGTAGTGTAGCGAAATGCGTAGTACACCCACCATCTGGGCTATCGATGTCATCCATTCCTATCTGAACTAACTTCTTACTCATTCGACACTCTTCCGACAGCTATCACATAATGTCGCCTCATTGATTTTGGTACCGTGGTCTTCACAGACCAATTTGCCACATTTGTTGCAAGCTCTTGATGCTAGAAATTCTCCACAGACACTGCACTTTGCCTCATGACAATTGATGCAGATTTCATCATTCACAACCAAGCAAGACTCACAAACTCTCGCATTGCACATATTGCATGACATGAGTGGTCTTTGGTCTTGACCACATATCTCACATGAGTCGTCTGGATTGTGTAACATGATATTGGTTCCTCCATCAGATGACATATGGCAACACAGAAATTCTTTGCTCTTTGATAGAAGAATATAGGAGAGATGTCCTTGGCTCGAATTCCTGAGATTGTAGTCTACCATGCAAATCAGTGCGATCCAAAGAAATGCACAGGCACTAGACTTGGTCGAATGAACAAAGCCAAGATTATCAGAAACATGCGATACATTCCACGAGGTTCAGTGGTTCTCAATCCTGTTTCCGAAGTGGCTTTTTCTGCTGCTGATAAAGAAAGTGTGTTGAAGTCAGGTCTTGTTGCACTTGACTGCTCTTGGAAGCAAGCTGAAACTATATTTGCCGCATCAAAAGCTGGTGCACAGCGAGCTTTGCCATATCTCCTCGCAGCTAATCCAATAAATACATACAAGCCCATTAGACTATCTACTATTGAAGCACTAGCTGCTGCTTTGTACATACTTGGGATGAAAGACCAAGCAGCTGATATAATATCTGTATTCAGGTGGGGAAATTCGTTCATCACATTGAATCGTGTATGGCTTGATGCTTACGCAGAATGCAGTAACAGCAGTGAAGTCGTTGAGGTTCAACAAGAAATTATGAGTGAACACAGTCGAGATTAATGAAGGGGTGGGGTTGGCTCTGGTCCAGAGAGTAACCCCAATTCTGTTTACTCAAATCTGTTACCAGAAATGAGCTTTGCGACATCAAACTAAGCTTCCTACCCTACACCTCAGGCCGATACTTCACTGGTGTATTCTTGGAATTGCTCAACCGGTGATGGGCCGTTTCAACCAGTCCGAATTGATCCTCAACAGATTAATTCTCTGCATCATTGTCATATCCAATCCGGGGGTGTCGTTTCTGTTCCCAGAGCGAGGTTCTCACCTCCCTGGTAATCCAGGACCGGCATCGACAGAGAGTCGGGAGTTTCCTCAGCTCTCCCTCCAAAGAGGGAGTACCGTCAGTCGCGCTTCTGCTCCAGAGCCGGTCTTTACTTCACATGTATAGATAAAAATGTGGCTAATGAGAAAAGCGGCTCATTCATTTGATTTCTTTTTCCACATTGAGGGATATCGTCCACGTTCCATTAAGACTCGCTCAGTGACAGCAACAATCCCGCTTTTTGCT
>JAEORI010000284.1 GCA_016840965.1 Candidatus Thorarchaeota archaeon
AGGCGTGTATTCCAGCTGTATTGAAGAAATATGGATTCAGGTTCCATCCATTGTTGTAAATCTGATTATCAATTACTGAAATGCCATTAGCAGGGGACCCAAGAATCCCATAGTGCGTGTTGCTGTGTATCTGATTCGAGATAATTGTTGAAAGTGCACCACCAAAAAACCAGATTCCACTTCTCGAATTATTCCAGATTCTATTTCCTTCAATAAGCAAATCCTCAGCTACTTCAATATACACACCTGCATCAATCCCCTCACCATTCTCCCATACATCATTGTCACGTATTTCCAATGCTTCACAGTAGAGTAGTTCTATTCCATATGTTCTGCTTCTTGAAATTTTGTTGCCAAGAATATAACCATAATGAGATTGAAAAAACAACGCACCGCTAGTCCCACTCTCATATATCTCATTATTAATCAATTTGGTGTAATTGCAATGAGTGATGTAGACACCTTCGTAGCTCCCTCCATTACTAGACACATTATTGCTAGAAATTGTGGCATTTTTACAATACTCCAGATAAATGCCCTCATCACCATTATCTTCAATGGTATTACCCGTTATGGTGGGAAAATCAGAATACGATAACCTAAGACCTGCCCAACCATTATCGTGTATCTCATTATTCTGTATCGTTACATTGTCTGAGTTTTCAATAGATATCCTATATCCATTATCATATACTTTGCAATCTGATAATACTGCCCGATTAGAATTAATGAACCAAATTGTCATGGCATTTGACAAAGTCACAGTACAATTGTCTATCACAACATCAGGACACAAGTCAGCATAGATCCCATAGGTGTGCCAAGTGATGAATGAGTCCTCAACTCGAGCATGACTAGCATTATAAAAGTAAATGCCTGGGTCCCACGGACCAGTGGTCGAATTCAGAAAGCAGTTACGGATGACAAAATGCACAGACACATGTGTGATATCGATGCATGTCGAATCGTCTGTTATATTGTATCCCTCGATTATATATGGCGTATCCGAGCTACCATCTCCATCCCAACTTTCAATAGACGCTTGATATGCGAAGTCTGTATCATTTCTAATCACGATTCTCGCATGCTCAACATATGAGAGTTCATAGGTTACATTCACGCTTAGTTTTGAATGATGATCATCTCCTGAATATCCATCTGGAGTAGCCAAGGATAACAGGAGGATGATACCAAAAAGAAATAGCACTTTGTCTATCTTCATCTGGATCCATCCTAACAACGCTGTAGCGTAGATTGAATCAAGGGGGTTTATAATTTTCTAGTAGACTCATTATCATCATTAATCTAGGGACAGCGACATCTTATGGAGCCGATGATGAAGACGATACTCGCGCTTCTCACATATTTCTGCGAGTTTTGTATTGTCTGTAAAGGTCACTCTGCAGTAGTCATGCTCCGGAAGTTTGAACATCATCAGTCCAGATAGAAAATCGTCAAAACAATCGATGCTAGTAATCTCGAATGGCATGCATCCTGGAAATCCTGGTGTGAATCGACAAACGCCTGCGATGTTCCCATTCAGATCTTTCAATGTCAGCACTAAATGCTCATCATAGGTCAAGAACCTCCTTATCTGCCCTGGAGGGAGTGAAGAGAACATACCTCCTACAGAATCGATTTCTTCTTCCTGAATCTCTTGGCATGTGTACTTTTTCCGAGGTTCAATAGAAGCATATGGGACATAGTATGACCATGTAGTTCCAGATCGTTTGAACCCATATTTCATGTAGAGCCTTTGTGCAGATTTATTGAAGTCCTGCGTGTAGAGATGCGCTTCCCTAATTCCTCCTTGCTCACAAAACCAATCTATTGCATACTCCATTAGAATTGAGCCGTACCCCTTTCCCTGTTGAGACTTGGAAACACCAATCCTTCCTAGATGGGCTTCATCCTCACCAAAACGTGCTACGATTAGATTGCCAATGATTCGACCATTTTGAATGAGTGCGAAGGCACCATCGCGCTCGATTCTGTTTTTGAACCAGTCCTCCTCAACAGCGTCGTCGGGAAAGAGATCCTTATCCATTGTTTGGAATTCGTCCCAGTCTTCGGCTTTCAACGGTCTAATGTTCGGCATGTTTCTTCACATCACAGAACAGACACTCATACATGTATAAGAAAAGGTATGGTCAATTCCTTTTGTCCTCGCGAAATCCGAGTATATTATAACCAGAAGATTACACCTTCTCTGCTATGAGTGACGAGTTCAAGATTGAAAAAGCCAAGATATCCGACCACGCAGCAATTATTATCTTGCTGAAAAACACAAAGCTACCTCCTGATGGTATTGAGGCTCACTTGGAGAACTTTCTAATTATCCGACATCCTGAGGCTGTAGCTGGATCTGAGTTTCTCGTTGGTACTGTTGGGCTTGAGATTTATGGCAAGTCAGCTCTTCTCCGGTCACTCGCGGTACATCCTGACTTTCAGGGCAAGGGATTAGGCACTCGATTGGTCAACAGAATTACAGAAGCTGCAAAGAAGAAGGACATCCATCGTCTTTTCCTACTCACTGATACGGCAGAGGATTACTTCAAGAAAAAAGGATTTGCAATTGTCCCTCGTGACCAAGTTCCTGAGGCCATGAAACAGTCAATTGAATTCACGACTCTGTGTACAAGTTCACCGTCAATGATGCGTGAAATCTAGGTATCATCTTGTGCTTTGGATAAAGGACACCTGTTTCTTCCTCTCTTCCTCCCACTTCTTGCGTTCCGATCTGAGCTGGAATAAATCAACATCTTTGTAGATTATGTCCTCTTTACCTCTGGGAACATTCCTGTCAACTTTGTCTCTTTCAGGAGTGTAAATTAAAGAGTCACCAAACTCAGCAACATTTGCAAAAAAGCAATACGCGTAGATTGACCTTCTAGCGTCAAAATGAGCCGCCTTGAAATCTGCCGTTACAGGTGTGAATGCAGGATTAATTACAAGATCCACTGGTGGGTCTGAGTTCTTGAGTTCCACTCTCAAATCCATGTCAAGAAAGTCTCGACAGATTGCGATAGCGATCCTACCATATTCAGTGTTGCAAATGATTGTCTTCTTAGAATCCGCTTCTGTGTCGATCCTCTCGATGAATCTCCTCCCGCTGATGTGGATTATAGCGGGGATATGCTTCTCTTGTTCCCAGATTTCTCCCTCTGGTCCAAACACCCTACAGAGATTTCTTCGCGAATCCTGTTTGTGGTAGGAACCCGGAATAATGTACATGTCATATTGTCTTGCTAGCTCTGTCACATCATCGACGAATTGTTGATAGCTCAAATCAATGGTCATCTCTGGGAAGAGTAATATGTTGACACCCTCTGTGTGTGCTTTTTCAACCATGTCCTTCAATTTGGTTCTTGTAAGCTCAATTGAATCCTCACGAAGTCCAATGAGTCCGTCAACCTTCTCCTCGTAAAGCTCATTCAGAATGTCCCCCTCTTGTGATAGACCCATTTGTGCTATGCCTACTTTGAACTTGCCCCTCTCAGATTTACCAGTCCCTTTGAGAAGGTCTTTGTGAATGAGTTTGTATTTCGACATTTTTGATGCGGGGGCTTGTTCAACACCCAAACTTTCTACGGTCTTCTGTACCATCCTGGCCAATAGATCATCCAAATTGGTAAGATTGACCCTCTCCTTTGTTGATGGTTTCACATCAAGGATGGATTCCCACCTCTTCACCTCACGTTGAAGCGAGTCTATTTCGCTCTGCACAATCTCACTTAGTCGTTTCAATCCCTTCTCATCTGCAAGACTCTTGGCTTCATTCATCAGTCTTTGTGCTTCATCCACCTCAAACTCAATCAAAGCCAATTTTGATTGAAGCATGTACGTTTCTACAACAAGTGGAAGTGATGCTTGTTCTTGGGCGATTGTGTTTAGTTGCTGAGTAAGGTCTTTGACTTTCTCAAGTACTTCTTCCGCACGAGTTGCCTTAAGCTCAAGCAACAACAGGTCGCAGAGATGGATCATCGCCATTGTTGTCAGAGAGTAGTCACAGACTTCCTCCTCTACAACTTTCTCCAGAATTTCTTCTGCTTTTACGCGATCTCGAGTACGCTGACTCTTTTTGAGAAGCAGAGCATTAGCAATCCGAAACCGTTGGCTAATAGTAACATTATCTGATTTTACATTGATCTGTTCAAATTTAGACAAGTAGTCCTTCGCAGTTTCTAATTCATTATTATCAAGAGCCAGATTCACAAGTTCGCCTAACACAACCGAAATCAACCGAGTATTCTCCATTTCTTCAGAGATACTCAAGCTTCGTTGGTAGCACTCGAACGCGTTTTCTGGAAAACCTTTCCTTGCATAGCACTCACCAATGTTTTGAAGAGTGAGTGCAATTCCTTCCTTAGCTCTCATGGCATCGTAGATGAGAAGACTTCGTTGATAAAACTCCAAGGCTATGTCTAATTCGCCCTTAAGGTTGAAAATATCTCCCAGATTATTGAGTGCGAGTGCAAAATCTGGTCCAATACTAAGATCTTCCTGAATAGCCAGGCTCTTGTTGTAATATTCTGTAGCTTTGTCAATATCTCCCTTAAACCTGTAAATGACTCCAATATTGATCAGGGATCTTGCGATGTCTAATTTATTGTTCATTTTCTCCCTAAGTTTGTAGCTCCGTTGAAGATATTCAAGTGCTTGATCTAACTCTCCTCTTACTGAACTGAGATTGGCGAGATTGTTGAGCACACTGGCTATACCATACTCATCTTTCAATTCTTCGTAGATTGCCAGGCTTTTCTTGTAGTAACCAGTAGCTCGTTCTGTGTCTCCCTTTGTCCAATAGACAAGTCCAAGATTGTTTAGGTCCCCAGATATTCTTTCTTTGTTTCCAAGTTCCTCATCTATCCTCAGACTTTCCTCATGACACTCCAATGCTGGCTCAAGGTCTCCTCGATACCAATGGATGATTCCTGCATGGGAGAGCAGGAGTCCTTTCCTTTGCTGGAGTTCACCTTTATTTTCGAGTGATTTCAATTTCTTTGACGATATCAAGTTAGCCGCACTATCAACTGCGTTCAATCCTTCGTCTAGTTTTCCTGAACGCCAACAAAGTTCCGCTTTGAGAATCAAGGCGTCGAGGCGAAATAACAAATCTTTGTTTTCTTTGTTCTCAAGAAACGCATTCACGATGTCAAGAGACCTACCATAATCTCCTTTCTCACGGAGGGCTTTTGCGCGGGATAGGTCGTCCTGAGAAATATCTGTCATAATCGCTCGTCCTTAAACACACTTCATCTAGATGAACTACATCTGTCTAAAAGCGTTTCCAGCAGTACAATGATACTTGGATGTCAATCTTTAAAACTAAATCCTACCATAGACGCGATTACAATGCGAGGAAATATGACACCTATGTATTGGTTCCACGATATTAGTGGAGCCTAGTACTGTGTCCTCTTCCTCGTGATGTCTACGATTTTTGTGTGTGGTCCTCTCGGGGGAGAGGACTAGGTCTGCGGACTGTAGCTATAAGCGAACAGCCTCCATGCGTGTCTTTTCCTCATTGGAGGTAAAACAAGAATGTCAGGAAGTACTTCACCAAAACGGAAACACAAGGCAATACGTCAACGAAGTAAAGAAGAAGTAACATGGTACCTCAAGTACTTTGCAGATCTGATTGAAGAACAGCATGGGAATACCATGTTTCCGGATTCTGAGTATACTACTCTGACATCGGAACAGATTCTTCGCATAATCGAGGGTCCTAGAATCCGCGGAAATGAAACCCTGAAGAGAGAATAGAGGGTCTCTGAGGACCCTCATCCCTTTTGTTCTGTTCATTTTCGTCTGAGGTAGATGATTGCTATAATCACTACTCCGATAC
>JAEORI010000285.1 GCA_016840965.1 Candidatus Thorarchaeota archaeon
AGGCACTGTCTATACGATAACCCTCAAGGGAAACCCACAGAGAGCTAGAGACCTCATCGCCTCGCAGCCATGGGTGAACTCAGTACAGACTATGGAACAGAATGGAAGGACAAAGTGGCTAGTTTCGGTAAAGGAGGAAGCCATTGCAGAGGAGGAACTCCTGAGGCTCATTCTCAGAGACCGTTCTCTCTCTATCTGTGAATTTGGAATGAAGAAGTATGAGTTGGAAGAAATTTTCCTTAGACTAGTGGAGGATGGAAAAAATGACAACTGAAGTGATACCACGAACTAATACAGAACCCTGGTACGCAGGGATGAGGAATCTGTTAAAGCGCGAGATTTATCATGAACGCAGCAGGATGTATTGGATACAGCAGCTAATGGTCTGGACTCTCTTTACAAATGGGATGATCGCTCTCATTCTCGCTTTACCCTCTGATATGATTGAGGGGATAGAAGCAATGTATGTTCTTTCATTGGCGGCATCTTATGGCATTTTGACCCTTCTTATTACTGTCTTCATCCCGATTCTGTTGCAGGGCACAGTCATCGATGATAAGGTATCCGGTGCAACGGCATGGATTCTATCAAAACCTGTATCAAAGAAGGCCTATCTTCTCTCGAAGTTAACTGCCAGCATTCTATCAATCGTCGTTGTTTCTGTGGTCATTAATGGTGCGATTACATATGGTGTCTTTGGTGCATTTGGCTACACTCTGAACATACTTGGATTTGTCATGAACCTTGGGCTTACAAGTATTGTCGTGGTTTATTTTGCATGCTTGACAATAATGTTAGGCACCCTTACCACGAGCAGAGGAAAGGTACTTGCAGGAGCTGTCGTTATTGGCCTTGGAGCACAGTTGATTGCGAGATACTTTCCCTTGGTTCTATTCATAATCCCATACTCCCTTCCTGTGATAGGAATAGGTTTCATCACAGGGACTTCTGTTGCAGGTCTTGAAGTGATACTTCTATCTGCGGTAGTTCAAATAATTGCGTTCACAGCCATTGCGCTCTTCGTGTTTGATAGAACTGAGCTATAGTCAGGAGAAATCACAAGATGAAATCAACTGAGATGATGGAGAGGTTCCGGCGATTTGTTCAAACCGACCTCTCCTACACAACTCTCAACCGGATGCACCAAGTTTCAGAGGTTCTTCTCAAAACCAGCACAGTACGCATCATCCTGACAAGATGTGAATGACGGCCAGAGGATCTTGATGTGGATATTGAGTTCTCTCTACCTTCCTTGCTAGAAACTTCTAATGTGAAATTACTGGAACAAACTATAGATAGTATAATCGCCAATCTCGAATATCTGAAACGTCTCGTGACCATCGGATTTGGCTTGGATATGCTCCAAGAGGAAGGAATCCTGATAGCCTCAGCAGTCTTGAGTAAGGATACAAAAGAGGATGTATTCAACTTACTCGAACCTCCCGCTGAAGAATAACTAAAAGAATCGAACCCTTAAGATTATATTCAAGTCTATTGGTCTTCAATCTGTGTAGACAGAAATGTTTCAATATTCCTTATTTCCGCAAGGATTTTCAAATAGGTTACATTTCCAAATATACCTAATCTGTTAACATCTTCAAAAATAACACGTATTGAATACTTGAAAAACGAAAGATGTTAAAGAGAGTATGAGTCGAATAAAACCCTCACTGGTGACCTGACTATGAGAATTGGGATGTTTAGTAAGTTTGGTGCACCAGATGGTCTATGTACCCGTGCGAACATCGTTGTCAGAGGGTTGATGAAGAAAGGACATGAGGTCCATGTCTTTACTCAAGCTAAGGACGTAGATGGTGTCCCGCCTGAATATGTTCACCGATTTCGTGCAATACCAATGAATCCCCATTTTTCATTGGACTCCTTGAGTGCTCCCCGTATGATTGCAGAGGTGTGTAAGGAGCATGATATTGAAGTCTTACATGCCCAAATGAACTCCAGTACAACTGAAACTTTTCTTCCATTCTATGGAAAGTTTCTACCACCACTTGTTGCAACTTTCCATCTTGCCTATTCTTCAGGTCAGTCATTCTATACAACATGGTTCACCCTTAGATGGCTAGCATCTCTCTTTTCTTTGAAGAAGTACGATGAAATAATTCTCGTTGATCCCATGCAAAAACCGTACATCCTGCAGTATGGCATTCCGGGAAATAAGCTGACTGTTATCCGGAATGGCGTTGACACAGACATGTTTAGTCCTGCTAAGAACAGTCGTAATGATGGCATCATTGATTTTGTATATGTCGGTCGTTTGAGTCTTGACAAAGGGATTGGCACTTTGTTGGACGCATTCACCAGATATCATGATGAGAATCCTGCATCTAGGTTGACACTTATTGGTGATGGAAAGCTAAAGACGAAAATGAACAACTGTGTTCATGATGGCTCCATTTACTGGTTAGGCGCTCTGGAGCATGATTCTATTCCCACGTATCTACAGATGATGGATGTTTTTGTAATTCCTCAAAACATAGGAGGGTTGGGAATGAGTGTCTTGGAAGCAATGAGTTGCGGGCTTCCGGTAATCACAACTGGCATTGGTGAAACTGTTCGATTATTGGGGAACAATGAGGGGATTCTGGTGAGACCACATCGTGTCCCAGAGGTTGTAAACGCAATGAGGCAAATGGGTCGAGATGAGTACAGTAGGTTGGAAATGGGAAGGCGTTGCCGTCAGAAGGTATTGCGTAAATATTCTTGGAGTAAACAAATTGATGAAATAATAAAGGTCTATGAGCGGGCAATCTCCCATTAGGAATATTCGATTTGGTTGAAGAATTGCTGCGAACATTACTAGTTCGGACGATGGATTTTTGGAATGATCCTACCTGTCTTATTCATGTAATCTTGGTACTTGTCACCAAACTCATCGACCATCATCTTCTCTTCTCGTTTCATACGGATGTACAACCCTGGAACTATTAATACGAGGATGACTAGAAAGAGCCAATTATCTGATACTAGTACCAGCGATGCAAGGAAAAAGATAGCTGATGAATAGATGGGGTGACGTACCCTCCTGTATGGGCCAGTCGTAATTAATTGTTGTTCATCCTGTATCTGGAGCGTGGGTGAAAAGTTCTGAGCAAGTGTACGACCTATCCAATATGTATAGGGTATAAACACTAAGGCAAAGAAAATGCCAAAGATTCTGATTTCGAAGGGTAGATTGAGATAGGACCAAAACATCCAAGGTGGATTAAACAGATATAGGATTGCTACAACGATGTTACCATACCATGCCATGATAAACATGAAAATGATGTATAGACCCTCTTTTCGTAGCGCAGTACGACGCTCTTTGCGTGAACCTTCAAGACTAGGAAGACCCCGAGAAGGGATAAGCCTTGAAAGTAGGTATAGGAACCAGAGTAGCAGATATGACAATCTGAAGGCAAGACTTAACTCCATATAGCATCACTCTCAGAAAATATATGAACAAATGTTCATATATTTCTTCCTAACTGAACAATAATTCAGATACAGAGATAAGCTAATTCGATAGTAAATGAGTGATAATAATGGCACAGAACGACAAAAAGTTCACACGTGACAAGGCTACCAAGATACAAACAATTATTGATACAATGACTGCGATTATCAGGGAGAAAGGTCTTCATCGGGCCAGCGTGAGGGATATTCCTGAACGATCTGACTTGAGTATAGGAACAGTCTATCGATACTTCCCAAAAGGGAAAACAGACATCATTACAGAAATAATGCGAAGAAACATTCGTGGAACATTAGACCTCGAAATCCCAGATGATTTAGACCTTCCCGGATTTATGCAAGTATGGACCCACATGATAGGCACTGCTATCCAGATCAGAAGGTCAAACCTCTTTATAGAAGAACTGGCTACACCTCTAATGAGTGCTGGTCACGAAACTTATCGCGAATTTACTAACATGGTATCGGGGTTCTACAATGAGTTAGCTACAAGATTCCGGACCGTTGAACAATTCAAGAAATACTCAGAAGCTGAGCTCTATCGCAGGATAGTCTTAACTCTCAATATCATTGATAGAGTAGCCAACATTCACATGAAGTTTCCACTGTTCGCAAATGACAAAGAACTTGCAAAATATCTTTTGAGAGTAGTAGAGGTTTCTTTTGAATCATGAGAACATGACTTTCATCTATTCAAAAGCTCTCGAAAAAAGTGAGCCGTATCTAATCAACTAATTAAATTATCTTATTTTCAATTACTTATTATAAATATATAATTCTATTTTGACAAAATTGTCTTTTATGTTGAAGGTTAAGATTTCAGTTCTAAATCTGTCTAGTCTTTCTAATAATGAACTACTGCGTATGCACGAACAGGAAATGCAAGTATCTGCATCTTTGTAGATTGCTGAATGAATCAGTCCATACTCCTTATTTTCTATGCGGGCTATTTCTAACCTCTTCAAGACTTTCAAGAGGCCATCCTCTTGGAGTTTCATAGTTTTTTAAAATTCTAAAATCGCACCTAGGATGACCCATTGCAAGAGTTTGAGTCCTTCTAAAACCAATACCGAGTGCTCTCATTTTAACAAAGTCACAAAGACAACCATAGGGTGCAATCTCTTCGCATTCATACTCACGTGCCAATTTTAAAAACCCGCATTCTATGAAATCAAAGCCAAATTCAAAGTCCTTTCCATTCCCTTCCACGAATTCACCAACCCAGTTCTTTGTAAACTCGCGGTTTTGGCTCTCTGCCATCGCTTTCCTCCATCGATTTCCGTAAGATTGACTGAATACCAAGCGTCGTGCAAACCACTTCTTGAATCGTGAGATCGTCTTCATTTGAGCTTCTGCAATTTCATATATCAGCTCACCAATCTGCTCCTTCTCGAGGCCTATTTTCCTACAGGCGTGATAGAACGCAATCGTCTGGCTTGACTGAATCATTAGAGGTGTAAATGGACTCTTCTCGCCGCCAACGTAGGGCAGTTGAGGAATTAATCTCTCATATTCAACTCTCGACTGAAGTGCCAATTGCTCAATTGCCTCATCATCAAGAAATTTGATGCCAACTTTTCTGGCAATTCTCAATAAGCTATCAAATTCACCGAGTAATGCTTTACTATCATAGCCTTGACTTTGATCTGTTCGAGCTTCCATCTCTACTCCCATCTAGGTCGCGATTCTCTGTTCTTTTAGGCATAATGCTCCAAGCAAATGGATTCAAAAGCTAAAAATCTGAATCATTTAATATCAAAAATCCGGAGAACAACTCATGCCTATTGTTGACGTTAAAGTATGGAAAGGCATTTCAAAAGATGCTGTGGAACATATTATCTCAGGGATTACGAAGGTCTTTGTCGAGCTTGGGATTCCAGAACGAGCTGTTGAGGTCATTGTTCAAGAAGTTCCAAAGACTCATTGGGGGATTGGCGGAACACCCGCTTCAAGAGTGATGCCCGATGAAAAACCTCCCTAAGCACTTGTGTTTCTGGATTTCATTCTTTGGCATCAGCCACTTTGTCTTCTGATTTCAAACACGACGATAATTTCTCAGTTTCACTTTGCCATCAGTTGTATCAGAAGCTCCTCTACTGATACTTCATTATTCTTCATCAATTCTTTTGACTCTCTTAATTGATATCTATAATTAATCAGAAAAATCGACAAGCCAACAATGAAGAGGATTGGAAATGGCAATGTAGTCGAGATTCCTGGGTACGTCGCTGTATAGCTCAACCAAACACAAGCAAGTGTAACTACGAGAAGATGAGTCAAACCTGCAACAACCATTTGTATGATTTCAGTTCGTTCAATAGAGCCCTTGCAAATAAACCATGCGAAGATTATGGCTGACGATATCTGCAATATCATAATGAAGTTGTTAAAGATTGGTGACATCGTGAAATTAAACCAAGCATTCTGTCCCCAAATATTACCGTCCACATGGTGGTTCAATGACCATGTAGCAGAGTGAAGGGAAAACTCCTCAATGTAATTTTGATTGGGATCGGTGCTCCACCATCTAGCGGTTTCTATCGTCATTGGAAATAGGAGAATTGACACAGAGAGCACCGCTGCAGCGACTTTCTTTCCAAGAGATATCTCTTGGATTTTGGTGTAAATTAAAATTCGCCATAACAGAGGGAGGAGCACCATAGTTGTGAATGCAATACCGGAGAAAGGTATGAGATCAATGAAATTCGGGACAATAGTAATCACACCAAAATATCTTGAAGGATCAGAGAACCACGGAAAGACTACATATAACGGAAGAAAGAGTGACAATATCAGTGTTAGCGCGAACACCACTGTTCCTGCTGAAATCAACAATATGGGCACGCGCATATCCTGTTGCTTGTAGAGCCATAAAAAGCAGGGAGTGCAGATAAGAAGCGATGGCAGTAAGTAGTCCACTCTTGGTATATACTGAATTGATAGCCTGCCAATTGAAAAGTCATACCAGATGTTGATAAGGATTGAACTAATATTGAATCGACTGTTTGTACCATAGACACTATACGGAATAACCAACAAAACAATGGTCAACGCAGCTAGAAAGAGAGCCCTCTTTGTGTCTGATGCCAACACACTCACGTGCATCACCAGGATGCAATTCTACTTAAGGGGTGAATAAGTTCTGTAATGCAAAACATGTAGTCAATTAATGACTGTTTGAAGTCTGATAATGGTGGGATCTCCTTATGGAGGAACTGGAAAAAATACAACAAGCTCAGAGCATTGTTGAGCGGTATGATGAATACCTCTTCAGAAAGACTTGGGGGAGAGTGCTAATTGCCATTGGTTTGGTGTTACCACTTAGTGCTTTGGTATTCTCAAGTTATGTTTCACTCGCAATGGAAAGCGTATTTAGTGCAATAATCATCTCGTTTTGGGCCAATATTATAACACTAGTCTTATGTTTGGGCTTTGTTGCTTTTGCTCTCTTCGTGTCTTGGAATATTATAAAACAAAACCCTCGACGAGGACACATTGACTCCAAGCACAAACTTGCGATTTGTATTGTATGGTTTACAACACTTGTTCTCGCTTTTCTGTTTCCTGAACCGTTACGCTTTGTTTCTATTCTTTGGGCTGCTAGCGTTTCAACTCTCTTCACTCTTGTGAATCTCAAAGTAGTTGGATTGGACAGAATAGATAACATACTGCTCTATCTGGGTTCCGTGCTCATTCTAGCTTCGATTCCGATTTTACTCATTTCTGGTATTCCGCTCTCAGTATACATTGTTATAATTGCTTTTTCAGTGAGCTTTATCCTTGCAGGACTTGCATCAAACCAGTCTGCCTCTTGGATATTACAGTATACTACCTAGTCTATCTATCAAATGGTGGTAACTGTGAGTGACTCTTTATACACGAGCAAAGAGGAGAAAATCTTTCAGTCACAACCTCGCTTTTCTATCATGTACCTTCTGTTCCTGAAACGGAGAGTCGGATTTATTGAATTGACGAAGCTTCTAGGTCTTACACCTGGAAATTTGGAACACCACATTCGAAAGCTACAAGAAACTGGACTTGTTGAAATTCATCGAATAATAACATGGAAACCCCTTGTGGTTGTGGAGATCACAGATCTGGGTAAAAACACGTTTCGAGGGTATATCTTCAAGTTGAAGAAACTCCTCAAAGATATTCCAGAACGCTTACTCAAAGAATAGTCAGAACTTGATGATCTATAGGTCTTTCTTGATTATTTTTAGCGAAAATGCTTGTTGCTTTTGGACGAATTATTTTTGCAAAATTAAGAGATGCTTTATTAGCTATATTAATTTGAAGTGCAAATAGCTTCCAAGTATGAAAGAAAGAAGGAACTTCTTACGTTTTTTTGATGCTGAAGAATATGAGGACGTAGTCCCAGAATCTGACGAAAGGAAGAAAATACCTCCGCCGCTTTTTCAGCAGCCATATCCCAAAGACGCTCCCCTTATTGATCTAATTTCTCCTGATGATCTCTCCATTGGTCAAACCCCCTTTCTCGATATTGTCAGTAAAAGAAAAAGTAGAAGAAAATATACGAGAGACCCTCTTACACTGGAGGAATTGTCTTTTCTACTCTGGAGCACTCAAGGAGTAAAGCAAGTTCTAAAATCAGGGCGTGGAGTTATACGTACTGTTCCTTCTGCTGGTGCCAAGAGTCCCCTTGAAACATATCTAGTTATCAACAATGTCGAAGGACTTGAACCTGGTCTCTATCGGTATATCTCATTTAGCCATCAATTATTGTTCATCAAAAGCATCGATAACGCTGAAGAAAAGATGGGTGAACTCACTTACGACCAAAAGTTCGTGGGAACCGCACCTGTCATTTTCTTTTGGACTGCAGTTCCTTATCGAACTGAGTGGAGATATACCATCCTCTCTCACAAATTCATCGCTATTGACTTGGGGACTGTCTGTCAAAATCTATACTTGTCCTGCGAAGCAATCAATCTAGGAACAGTGGCTATAGGTTACTATGAACAGAATAAATTAGATGAATTATTTGGCTTAGATACTGATGAAGAGTTTGTTGTTTTAGTAGCACCGGTAGGAAAATATCGAGAGGAGAAGAAGCTCGCGGAGTTTTTCAAATATCCCAAAAAGGAAGTCACTCAAGAGAGTCTAAAGATGTTAGAAGGGAAATACAAACGCAAGAATCTAGTTGAGTTCATCTTTAGAGATGGCGAACTCGTAGTGAAGATAGGTGACTTTGAAGAAATCCTCGAACCCTACAATGAAACAGAATTTATTGGAGAATTCAGTGCAAAAGCATTGAGGTTTGAATTCAAAGACAACGGAGCTCCTGAAAAAGTAGTAGTACTTAGTCAAGATGATGAAGAAGTAGAGCTAGAATATATAGAATAGACCAAAATAAGGTGTGAAAAAGTTGATGAGAGATCGTGGGTCCAGTGCCAAAAATTCACCGTTCCCCATACTCGAAACTGAACGATTAGTTTTACGTCAATTAACAGCTGATGATTCAAAAGTATGGTTTCAAAGCCTTTCGGACGATGAGATAGCTGAGCTCGTAGGAATGGAGCCTCTCAAAACTGTTGATGAAATGAAAGAAATAATCGACAGTTTTACAGATCGCTTTAAGGAAAAGACTGGAATGGCTTGGGCAATCACTTTGAAAGAATCCAACGAATTCATTGGCACGTGCAGCTACGAACAAATCGATAATAGAAATCATAGTGGTGAAATTGGGTATGATTTGTTGAAAGAATATTGGGGACTTGGATTCATGACTGAGGCATTGAGGGCAATAATCAACTATGGTTTTGAACATCTCAAACTAAACCGAATCGAGGCACATACCGCATCAGATAACACCGCATCAAGGAACCTACTGAACAGGCTAGGATTCTATGAAGAGGGTACTTTCCGCGAGAGCTCCTTCTATAAAGGTGAGTTCAAAGACGACAGCTATTATTCTTTGCTGAGAAGAGAATGGGGGAAACTCTAGACACACAACATGAAACTCAAAGTCAAGCATTTCTACTCAGAATCTACTTTTCTCTTTCCATACTTCCGTAGATAGTACTGCCTCATCAAATGGGCTTCGAACTTGTTGATGGTTTTTGCTCCTCCAAGGAACTCTGCTTCAATGAACGCTTTGCATGTCTTCTCAAGGACAAAAGTACATGTGAACGCTTCTTCCATGTCTCTCCCGATGCATACAGCTCCATGATTCGCCATCAGTGCTGCATTCCTTCCCTTGAGTGCAGCCATTGTCTTCTTTACAATCTTTTTTGTAGACGGCAGAGCGTAGTCAGCTACTCTAATTGTCGGGCCAATGATTTGGACCATGTCATCAAGGATTGGAGGAACCTCGCGACGTGCAACAGCAACGGTGGAGGCGTTCATAGAGTGTGAATGAATCACAGCGCCAATGTTCTTTCGTTCACGATAGATTGCGATGTGGAGTTTCATCTCTGCAGAAGGCTTGTATTTTCCTTCCCATGTCACATCATCCAAACTAAAATCTACAATTGCAATATCACCGGGACTGAGGGTTTCATAACTCATTCCTGAAGGTGTTATTGCCATCTTTGCTTCATCTATTCTACAAGAAATATTTCCCCAAGTTCCCCCCACTAAACTATTAGCAATAAGTTTCTTACCAGCATCGCAGACAATCTGTCTAGCTTCATCAATGTTCATGATATATGCTCTATTAATCTAATGCTCTTAAACAATATTCCTAGTTGAGTGAAGTGAAAACCCGCAACTTTTCTTAGACTGCAACTTTTAGACATACATTTTAGTCGGGATGTGTATTTTCCCTCTCATGCCAGTTAACACTGAGTTTTTTGAGAAATATTATTCTGAACTCATTTTCCTTGTCGTAATTCTGCTATTTTTCATTCAGCTTTTCTCAGATTATGTGGAATCCACGTACATCCTCCTGCTCATGACCCTATCACTAAACCAGAACACTATGGTTTTGTTATTCCTTTTCTCCCCAATCATTTTTCTTTTCTTTAGAAGTCAAATTCCCAAGAACTTGGTGATTGCTGTAGGGGGAATTATGATCGGCAGCAGAGTTGCTGAACCTTTCTTTGAAACGACTGTGAGAATGATTCTATCAGGACTTGGTGTTGGCTGTTTCTTTATTCTGTTCCCTGCTCTTTTGCTAGTAGTGAGGTCTGGGGACAAGAATCAGAGAGCACTCACATTTGGGACTGCATTGGCTATAGCTCTAGTAGCATCCGTTCTGTTGAGGACTCTAAACTTCACCATCGATCTCTCCACATATGGGTGGGGTCAAACTATTGGATGGATAGTAGCTGCGATTGGCCTCTTCATGCTTGTTGGTTTTTCAAGGAGCTTGCAGAGTGCGGCATCACCTGAATCTCAAACAAGCATTAATGAAACTCAAGGCGTTCTAAAACCAGTGCGTAAAAGAAATCTAATAGGACTCGCCTTTGGTCTGACAAGTATCCTCTTCTTTGTTAGCTTTGCTTTTAGCAGTCCGGGCGTTATTTCTAGGTGGACTGAAGGCAGCTATATCGGTATTGTTTCTGGAGTATCTCTAATGACGACCGTATTTGCGATTGTTATGCTATATCGTCCGCACTACTTCAACGAATTGACTCCTAGAATAATTTGGATTTGGAATCTGTTATTCGTGTTTCTATTTGTCTTGACAGTCTATATTAACCAAATTCCATTTCCAGATGTTCTCGCAGCTTATCCTATCGAAGCACCTCCAACAACACTTCTGAACGATTTGTTGCTATACCTCATGATTGCCGCATTCCCAATCATCCTGATTGATTTCATTCTTCTCTCTCATCGACTGACAAGTCTTGAGTTGATACCAACATCACGAGCAACAGGTATCGCATTTACTCTAGGTGGTGGATTGTACATTCTTCTTTTGCTATTCACGCTCATACTCACATCTGTCTGGGGATTCGTTCCTGTTATTGGTCCATTGCTAAGAGACCTATTCTGGTTCATCTTTCTCATTGCAGGTTTTGTGCTCGTTTCAACTCTCTACTTGGTAAAGGACACTAAGCCATCGTTCAGGACACCCAACAAACTTCCTAGAAAAGAAACCATCATCGCAGGCTTTCTGATATTCATGTTTCTAGGTACTCTCGTAGGTTCAATCGCATTGGAGGCTCGCCCAGTCGAACCCTCTGGTGTTGCAGTTACTGCGAAGATCCTAACATACAATCTTCAGCAAGGAGTGAGCGATGCTCAAATCAAGAACTACGATGGCCAGTTAGAGCTCATTAGAACTATCGATGCTGATATCATCGGTCTCCAAGAAACAAGTAAGATTGCAGGGAACTGTGATATCGTGAGATACTTTGCGGACAAGTTGAACCTTTACAGTTACTTCGGACCAAAAGGAGTCACAGGAACCACAGGTGTTGCTTTACTCTCAAAATACCCAATCGAGAATCCTCGAACTATCTATCATTATAGTGAGGATGTAGACCAGAAACAGACTGCTACAATCGAGGCTGAAATCACAATTGGTTTGATAACATTCACAGTCTATGTAACTCACACTTACGGAAGGATATCAACCAAGATGATTTTACAGAATGACATTCTGGAGACATCAAGTGGGAAAAGCAATGTGATATTCATGGGCGACTTCAATTTTAGACCAAACAGTGAACCATACAACCTCACAACTTCTGTGCTTGACGACTCATGGTGGATTAAATGGCCAACAGGAGTGAATGGTCTGGGTGAGGATAACAGCCAGAGAATTGACCACATTTTCCTTTCTCCAGGAACAATTGTTTCAGACTGTCAATATATCACAGATCCTCAATCTGATCATCCTGCCTACTGGGTAGACATCCAGTGGTAACTCTTGATTAGCAATCTTCAACAGATTCATATCGAATGAATCATACTTGAAGCTGGGCGTAATCGCGGATGCGTGAGGTTCTAGATAGTACATATCTGCCTTTCACAGAAGGACAGTTAATGAATCATTTTGCCAAGGTCAAGTATCGAGGAGATTGCGTTGGTAATGAACAACATCTGAGCTACTACAAAAACAGCATTCAATTGTATCATCAATATCTTGATGACACACCAGACCAGAAAGGCAAACCCCTGTCAAAAATGAAGAAGCCCTGCCAGATAGAGAAGGATGAAAGGTTTTGGACTGCTTCATGTATGATGACAATGTTCTATGATGAACGGCGGCTACAGATGTTGCAGAAACTTTTCATTGATACTTTTGGTGAAAACCCTCCTCTAGCAGGTCTACAATCATGGCGAGAGTGTTTGGACGGAGAACTAGCATTATTCTTTGAAACTACATTGCCCACGCCACCCTCTTACAAGGCTTGGCTCTCTCAAAACTTGAATATGCGACAATTCATCCCTCATGTCTTAAACAGTGCACATGGAAAGAAGAATTTGGAAGGCCCCACGCATGTAGACGCTTTGCTCATAAATCCCAACAACGGGTTCGCAGTGCTGATTGAAGCAAAAGTTCTCTCTGATATTAGCAATCAGAATACCTATGATGCTACCCGAAACCAGATGGCACGAATCATTGATGTCATGTTGGAGAAAAACAGTCATCTCTGTGAACCATTATGTAGAAGGAATCCTGAGAGAACGCTGTTCCTCTTAGTAACTCCTGAAATGTTCAAGATTCATCCTTCCCACAGGCTATATGGAGGTAAGTTCATTGATTACAAGAAGAACCAGGAATCCTTGGCTTTTGACTTACCTCACAGGAGAAATTTGAACTGGCTTGAGATACGCCGTAGACTTGGATGGCTCACATGGGAGGAATTCCACAGAACAAACAACAATTGTTGTCCATGGCTAATCAAATAGATACCTTTGCACAATTTTGCTAGATACCGACAACGGAAAATAATAATGCTTTACAAACCAGCAACTGAATAGCGAAATATTAGCTAGCAAAGAGTTTGATTGGCTCGTGTGGTGTGAGAGATGGAACGAGAATCTTCTGACGGACTGACTAACGAACAGCTGGACTCGCTGTTGAAGGGGAAAACCCAGCAGGTGTATTTCTACATGCTTCGCAATCTACGTCCTCTAGGCATGAGAGAGATACAACGAGGTTCTGGGCTATCAAGCCCCAGTCTCGCAATCTATCACCTCAACAAACTAAAGAATCTCTCTTTGATTGGTGTGGATGCGGATGGTCAGTACTATGTGATTCAGGAGTTCAAGGCTGGTTTGCTCAGATTCTTTGCCGGTTCAGGTAGATTTCTGGTCCCGCGATATTTCTTCTACTCTGTGTTCTATACTGTTGTTCTGATAGGAGTACTTGCTTTCATTCCAATCTTTCTAAACTCAGCTGGTCTATTGCTGATTGCTGTGCTGATCTTCGCAGCTTTCACATCTTGGAGAGAAACTCTGAACGTATGGCGTGTAAAAATCTAGATCACTTTGATTCAAAACTTAGAACTATATCGAAAAAAACGATGAAAAATTGTAGGTAGAAAGACGGTGAAACCACTTGGATAGAAAAAGGCTGGAACTCAAGATATTCGGTGCAGCAGTTGTTGGTATAGTCCTCGGAGCAACACTGGTGATGCTGAGCCTAAGTTACAGTCCATTTCTGGGTCCGAGCGAAATCCCTCAGGAATCTCCACCCCTCTTGATTGGAGTCACAGGTTTTGCCGTCGCAGTTGTCGCATATGCTATAGCGAAACTACACTTACGAAAACAATCATGGTCGTAAACTAATCAATGAAGTCTATAGCAATTGCTTGGAACTGCAGATGCTGGTAAAAAGATGGAGTGATCTAAATATGTACGGAAAAAGTATTGCGAAAACTAGTGAAAGTAAATCTTTAGGATCTGAAACTCAGGGTACGATAAGATCTGGAACTCTGGTTGCAATCGTGGCAGCCATTGCAGTTCTGGCTCCTGCTGGCTTTAACGTGGAATTTGATCCAAGCACAGGTGTGATTATGCACATATCCATGATATGCATGTTGTGGACTCTACCAATCACATTTGCTGGCATCAATCCAGGCGGCACGTTTCAAGAAGCAATACCCATACCCAGTCCTATAGCACTTATTGGAAACATACCACTCACCTTTCTTAGACTTGTGTTCGTTTATCAGATGTACAAGCTCTACGAAGGCCGAACAACAAGAAAACGTACAATTCTGGTTGGAGCTGCAAGCGAATTGCAGATGACGACAATTGGGATTCTGAGCGTGATAATGCCCGTATTCTCGCTGATGTCCCGGTTCTTTATTCCTGTCCCCCTTCTGTTCTTAGCAGCCCTGATTGCTATCAAGATGGCTCCACCCCCTGAAGACACCGCTTATTGGAAAAGCTCTGGAGATACAGAAAATTGGTGGGAAAAGTCATCCAACGATGAAGAAAACATACAGGCTAACGAAGTGCCCTTTCAAAAAAGGAATAATTCAGAGCAATAGTGCGAATCTCACTCTTGGGATTGCTGAGCTCCTCCAAGAGTATTCTTCTCTAGGAACCTTGATAGATCATAGTATGCTTGTCTCAAGAATCTCGTATTGGTCTTGAAGTCTTCAATCTGCCTAACAATTTCTTTTATCTTAGATATGAGAAAAGTAGCATCTCTTCTATCTCGATCTGAATGTCTTTCAGATTGAAGTGTCGATAGTATCTCCTGAAATCTAGGTATATATGAGTAAATGAAACTGTCCGTATTCAAAATTACAGAGAGTATGGCAAGTGAGAAGGATTTCAAACAATAGATTCTTGGTTTTCGATACTCTCTTGGTAGGACCTGGATATATCCCCTCTTAAGCTCTCGATTTAGAAAACGAGAAACCGTACTGCGTGAATAACCTGAATTATCCATCAGAGTCTGTTGATCGACGCTTCGAAGAGTATAGAAAATACTCATCAGTCGACTCCTTATAGGATCATTCTTGAGATGACTCAAAGTACCCATCAGACTTTCCTCTAATTCTCGAACGTCAAATGGATAGACTATCATTTCGTGGGGTGGGATTAGTTCAGATACATCTTCTTGAAAGAATGAGAATTTCCTTTCTCTATTGATTTGCCTTCTTTGAGCCTCGATGTAATTTCGAAAACTATTCAGTCGCATATACAGGAATTTTGTTTCTAGTGGGTACTTACCTTGTAGTTCTTGAAGTTCTGTTTGCTTTTCCACTATGCGAAGATCAAGCTTCTCAAGACCTTCAAGGATTTGAGTAGAAGGAGTATAAACAAAGTTCACTCTTTCTGGTTTTATGCTGTAAAGATTCTTGTGCGTCTTTGGAATCATTCTACGACTTATGATGTCTGCTTGAAGAAAAGACTGTAACGTTGCTGAAATGGTACCTAGAGAAAATCCCGTCAGTTGTTGGAGCTGTTCTTGGCTTAAGGCGTCATAGATTCTGAGATAAGCAAAAACCTCTGTCGTCCTTGAGTTCAGGTTTACCATTTTTCCAACGGTCTTATAGAATGTGACTATCTCTCGCTCAATTTCCTTTGACTGCTCTGATAGTAATTCAACTTCTTTCATTGATTCCATCCTTTCTTCAGTATCATTCAATTTATCAATCAAACTCTTGCTTGGATAACAAGGTATATTTTCTAATTTTTAAAATTTGGAAAATATAAATCTATTCGAAAAGGATGGTTTTACAATGTTAGATCAAAGGAGATTGAAAAGAAGAATAGCAATCATTGGGGTTCTGTTGTTTCTTTTTCTTGGAACATTCTCTCAAGTAACTGCTACCATAGAGAATGATCCGACTGAACTAATTGATTTCTCGAGCTTCCTTGGAGGCACAGGTGATGACTACGCAGACGTTTCGTATATCTTTGGAAACACTGTTGTTGATTCAATGGGGAATATCATAGTGGTTGGTCGGACAACATCAACTGATTTTCCATTAAAAGACGCTTTTCAGGAACATATTAATGGGATTAGCGATGGCACTATCTCAAAATTTCATCCTAATGGTTCACTAATATTTTCGACATACTTTGGAGGCTCAGTTCAAGAATTTATTACTGACGTGGCTGTTGATTCAGAGGATAACATCGTAATAGCAGGGATTACAGGTTCTCCAGACTTCCCATTAATGAATGCATTTCAATCGAATTTCACGGGTGGCTTGGAAGGGAACGCTGACTGTTTCATCACCAAGTTTTCAGGAGATGGTCAAACTCTTTTATTTTCAACGTATTTTGGCGGAACTGGGAGCGACTGGTCCTATACTATGAATGTTGATTCCAATGACCGAATAGCCATATCTGGAACAACTCAATCCAGCGATTTACCATTACTAAACGCCTATCAGGACACACACTCTGGTGCTCTTGACATATTCGTTTCCTTATTTGAGGCGGATGGACAGTCTCTACTTTTTTCAACATATCTTGGTACAGCAGCAATTGATCATGGGCGACGTGTCGATTTCGATTCACAAGGAAATATCTTAGTCACAGGAATGACTGGAGCTGGAGGTCTTGCAACTGAGGGGGCATATCAAGAGGACCACGCAGGTGGAGGTTCAGATGCCTTCCTTGCGAAGTTCAGTGATAATGGCACTATGATATTCCTTACTTTCTTGGGTGGGACTTCTAGTGAATGGGCGAATGACCTTGCCATTGACAGCAATGACAATATTGTAATCACTGGCTTTACATCATCAGATGATTTTCCAATAATGAATTCCTACCAGGATGAACGGGTTGACTACACTGAGATGTTTATCACTAAATTCACTCCAGATGGAAAAAGCGTAGTATTCAGTACCTATTTGGGTGGTTCATCATTTGACTACGGTAATGCCATCACCGTGGACCCCCAAGACCGCATTATACTAACAGGTCAGACTAATTCATTTGATTTTCCATCAACTTCCCCGTATGATACGACTGAGTCATATAATAATAATGTATCATTAGTCGTATTGGATCCGGATGGTTCGCTTCTTCTATCACTGATATTTGGAGGAGCGAACGATGATGTTGGCATCGGAGTCGCATGGTATTCAGATGATAGTTTCATTATTCTAGGTTACACCAAATCTGTTGATTTTCCTGTCTACGAGGCTTATCAAGAAACAATTGGTGGCGAGTATGACATGTTCATCATGAAAATAGATCTGGAAGGTCTGATAGATATTCCATCAGATGGATTTACCTTGGGTTTCGTAGAAGGTGGTATCATAATTGGAATAGTCGCTGTTGTCTTAGTACTTTTATTTGTTCGAAAGAGAGTAGGATAACCATTCTTGGAATATCAATCAGGAT
>JAEORI010000286.1 GCA_016840965.1 Candidatus Thorarchaeota archaeon
AGTATTTCCTTCAATTGAGAGTAGGTCATCAAACTTCGTAGCTACTCTGACCGATATGATATTCTCAAGTTTGGCACTACGAATATAGTTAGACAAATTCCTCTCGCGAAGGTCAATTGGCTGAATAAGATGTTCTAGCTCAAGCCCTTTACCTACAAGTTCCCCTCCAGTTATACATGCAATAGGATCTGGCATTTCTGAAAGTCTGTCAATCATGACCTGATGACCAATGTGGAGTCGGTCGAATAAGTTGAGCCCCCATGTACCAGGCATCTATTTCACAAGACTATCTATCTAGTTGGAGCTCTTAATATCTTGCTTGCTTTGAACTTCCAAGATAAGCTGGCATATCAGTTACTTGAAACACTTAATACTCGCGTTTGATATGGACACTACAGAATATAGACAAGTGCCGAAGGTGAAAATACTAGCAGTAGCAGATGTTCATAGCCCAAGATACCTCGAAGAGTTTGCAGCAGCTTTAACAAAACATGAACCACCAAATGTGTTCTTGTTTGCAGGGGATATGATAAATCGCGGAAATGCAGAGGAGTACACAAACGTACTGGATATTATAGAAAAGTTGCTAGGTGATTCGTTTCCAATCGTCGGTTGTTTTGGTAATGAAGAGTATAGCGAGGTTCGAAAGGACATCTTATCAACTGTAGGTGATAGGATTCTACTGTTAGATGAGAAATCGCATATTATAGATTCTAAAAATGTGAAAATTGGAATTGTTGGCACTCAAGGTTCTCTTGACAAAGCGACGAGTTGGCAACGACGAAATATACCTAGTGTGAAAGGCATGTTTGAGAGACGCGCAAAACGAGCCGCCTCGCTTTTGAAGAAAATGAGGGACAAAGTGGATCACCAGATTCTCTTAATGCACTACAGTCCTTGTCTTGAAACTTGTGAAGGTGAAGATACCAAAGCTTTCTCGTGGTTGGGAAGTAGAAAGTTCTACTCTGTAGTCCTCGAACTTCAGCCAGAGCTTGTTATTCATGGACATGTCCACAACTCGACAAGACATGAGGTACGAATAGGTTCATCGCTTGTCAGAAATGTTTCATTCCCCGCAACGAAGTCAATCACTGAGTTGAATTTGTGGAATTGAAAAATATCCTGAAGGATTGAGAATGAGTCGGATTAAGATTGCTGCAGTTGGAGATGTTCATAGTCCCAGATTTCTTACTGATTTCACTATTGCATTGTCCAAGTGCAAAACCCCAGATCTTTTCCTTTTTGCAGGTGACATGATTAGTCGTGGAAAAGTTGAGGAGTATAATAAAATCTTAGATACAATCGACTCTAAATTAGGTTCAGGATTTCCAATTCTTTCTTGTTTCGGTAATGAAGATCCAGTGGATATGAAGAATGAACTCGTTATCGTTACCGGAGATAGACTTACCTTTCTAGATGGGGAATTAGTTACTCACTCTATTAACGGTTCACAGGTGTCAGTAGTTGGTATATCGGCGGTTTCTTCAGAACTGCTAGATACACGGTCAAAAGACGTTGATAAAATTCGAGCTGCGTTCGAAGAACGTGCCTCTCGTCTATCAAATCTCCTTTGGAAAGCATCGAATATCTCGGACTATGTTATTCTCCTCATGCACTTTAGTCCACTTCTCGAAAATAGTTCATCAGAGTTTTCATGGTGGATGTCAAGAGCTGTAGAAAGAAATCCTCCCACCCTTATCGTGCATGGTCATGTCCATGAATCGATTAAAAATGAACAAAAGGTCGGGTCTACAATTATAAGAAATGTAGCCCTACCTGCAACTCATTTCGTCACGGAATTTTGCTTCTGATTTTTCTTTGCGTCATGTCCCGTGACTTTCATAGTGGGCTCAAACTTGTATCCATATACGATGACACCACCATGTCCAAATTCCTTGATTTTGCGGAAACAGGCACGAACTCGCATGCCTATCTTCACATCTTCAGGGTCAACATTGACAATCTGCGCAGTTAGACGCGTTCCTTCATCAAGTTCAACTTGAGCAATCACATATGGGATTTGAGTCTTGAAGTCATCTGGAGCCTGTCTGACTATCGCAAATGAGTAGACTGAACCTAGCCCCTTGAACTGAAAGTCCACAAGTTTACCTTTTCTTCTGCATTCTGGACATACTGGACGAGGTGGGAAGTAGTGTGTTCCGCATGTTTCACATTTGGTACCTTGAATGTTGTAGATTGATCTGATACGTCTCCAGACTTGTGCTACTCCTTGTTCTGCCATCTTTTCTCATCTCCCTAGAATGTGCACAATTGATGTTGCACCTGTACCTCCAATGTTAACTGCAAGTCCTTTTTCTGCTCCGTCAATTTGTCGCTTGTCAGCATCGCCCCTTAGTTGCAAAGCTATTTCTACAATTTGAGCAACACCTGTCGCTCCAATTGGATGTCCTCGTGCTTTTAGCCCTCCAGATGTATTGACAGGAAACTTTCCTCCAATCTCAGTAATACCTTCATCCAATGTTTTACCACCTTCGCCCTTTTTGCAAATCCCTACATCTTCTGTGAGAATAATTTCTCCGATGGAAAAGCTATCGTGTAGTTCAAACACATCGATGTCATCAATATCTAAACTCGCTTCCTGCAACGCTGATCTTGTAGAACTGATTACTGCATTCATTCTTGTAATCGACGCTCGATCGTGAAGAGCTAAAGTGTCACTTCTTTGTTCAGAAGCTTCAATGTATATGGGTGTGTCAGTGTAGTCTTTAGCACAACTTCCCTTACACATTACAAGTCCTGCAGCTCCATCAGTAATCGGAGCTGAGTGTAGCACTCTTAGAGGATCTGCAAGCAGGCCAGAACTCATGACCACCTCTATGGGTACTGGTCTTTGAAATTGAGCCAAGGGATTATGAGCTGCATTGGCATGATTCTTGACTGTTGGTTTCGCTAATTGTTCCTCGGTCGTTCCGTACTCCATCATATGGCGGCGTGCCATGAATGCATAGAGTGCTGGGAATGTAGCACCAAACATACCTTCCCATTCCCAGTCAGCCGCCACAGAGATTGTGTTCATGGCATCTGTTTGACTTACATCACTCATCTTTTCAGTGCCTAAGACAAGCATTACATCATGTTCTCCTGATTTGATTGCCATGTATGCCTGTCTAACAGCTGCACCACCACTTGCACATGCAGCCTCAACGCTATATGCTGGCATGTCACCAAGTCCGCCCATATCAGCGGCTTGAGCACCTAAGTGCTCCTGACCGGTGAATCTACCCGCACTCATATTTCCAATCACGACGCCATCAATATCAGATCCTCGAACGCCAGAGTCAAAGATGGCATACATTCCAGCTTCAAGAGTGATATCTCTCAGATTTTGGTCCCAGAGTTCGCCAAACTTATTCATTCCCACTCCAATAATTGCTACTTTTTCACCCATCTCTCATTCACCTCATTTCTAAGATTTGATCTTGCGTCGATATTTAGCATACGTTGCGTAATCGACGTACGTCTTTCGTTCAATATAATCGTCAACAGTTGGAACCTCTCCACGTCGCTCTTCAATACCGTCCTCTACAGTTATTGAGAATGCATCACTGCCTGCTCCTGAGCCATAAGCAACCATGAAAATCCTTGATCCTGGTTTAGCAATATCTAAGATTCTAGCTAATCCTATCATTGCGGACCCAGAATATGTGTTACCTATCTGTTCCACAACAAGACTATCCTTCAGCTTCTGTGGTGGGACATTCAATTGCGCACCCATTGCAAGCGGGAATTTACCATTTGGCATATGAAAGACAAAATAGTCATAGTCATCAACTGTCGTCTTTGTCTTCCTGAAGAGTGATTTTGCTCCTTCACCAACATGCCTGAAGTACGCGGGTTCTCCGGTGAATCGAGCACCGTGACTTGGGAAATCCTCTCCTTCACGTCTCCAAAAGTCTGGCGTGTCAGTGGTGAATGATACAGTATCGTTTATCGTAGCAATCACATTCTTTAGACCAATAAGAAATGCTGCACCACCAGCAGCTGCCGAATATTCCAGTGCATCTCCAGGTCTACCTTGCGCTGTGTCTGAACCTATCGCGAGACCTATCTTAATCATCTTTGACTTGACGAGACCCATGGTTGTTTGAATGGCTGCAGTTCCTGCCTTGCACGCAAACTCATAATCTGCACAGGTCATATCATGTGAACATCCAATTGCCTCAGCCACAATAGTTCCTGTTGGTTTTACAGCATATGGGTGGGACTCGGACCCAACATAAATCGCACCAATGTCTACAGGATTGATTTGTGCTCTCTTAACTGCATTACGTGCAGCCTCAACTGAAATTGTAGCTACATCTTCATCGGGTCCTGGCACAGACTTCTCATAGACGCCTAGACCTTTCCCTATTCTTGCGCTATCTTCTCCCCAAATCTCTGCTATGTCTGAAGTCTTAATTCGATAGCGTGGAACGTACACACCATAACCAATAATACCAACCATAATATCTCCTCAATAAATCGTTGATTGTCGAGCTCATATACGTCGCAAGTCTACGCAGTATTTTACGCATCTGGACTCAAGCTCCATATGAAGCTTGTTGTTTATCCTCCAAAGTCAGTACGGCAATTATCGATTGCATTCTTCTTCTTTGGAGAATGTCGATACATCCATATGGCTGCACCTTCTATTTATTATTAGCGGCCAAGCAACGTTAACTGTTGATTAATAGATAGAGGTTTGTCGAATCATTCTCACGCTTTTTGAATTAACTCTATAAAGACACAAACCAATAATCTAATGGTGAACGCCTTGTCAGATACAATCAGTAAATCCCGCATAAGAGAATTAATTGTCACAGAACAAAAAACAGTAGCGGAACTTCTTCAAGAGCTCAATCTTTCTGAGGATCATGTAGTGCTGGTTGCAGGCAATCGAGTAGCTCTCGATCATCTAATTCAAGAAAATGACAAGGTAGTAGTGCTACCTAAAATTGCGGGAGGATAAATACGCTCTTCTTTCAAGAAACTTCATTGCCGGTTCGAAGTCACAATGAAGACTTCTCTCTATCTTCTGAATATTTGGCATATGAATAGCATTGGCTATTTCGTTAAGAACATCCTGAACTCTTAGAGATGCTTTTTTCCTACTCATAGCTCCTAACTCATCAACATGTTCAATAGCTGCTTCTAGAAGGATTTTTGATGATCCTGAGCTATATTGAGTTGCGCTCTTTGGCGTAAAAGCAATCTCATTCGGAACCCCCATGAGCTGAGCAAGCTCCCTGAAAATAACTTTTCTTTCCGGTTTTCTATTTGGATTAATTTTCCACAGCGTCGGGATTGAAAGAGCTGTTTGAACGAAAATGGGATCAAGGTATGGAAAGAAGCTCTCAACTCCATGGCTCGCTATAGCACGATCGTCGCGTTCTATGTTGGTTTCGTGGGTGATTGAAACTTCATCCCAGAGTTGTTGTTTTAATGCGTCAGGCCCTCTCTCAATAAAAGTCTGGACATGCTTTGCATACCCTGCAAAGAGTTCATCTGGTCCCTGACCCGAAATGATAGTTTCGAATCCTTCCTCCGCTGCTTTCTTTGATGCTACATAGAATGGAATTGCTATCTCAACATCCATCTGATTATTTGTTTCAATCGCGTATATGACCTCAGGGAGCATATCCCAAATGTCTTGGGAATTTACACTTAGTAAGCGGAGAGGTAAATCAAGCAGAGCTGCCGCTTCTGCTGCAGCGAATTCGTCATGGGCGCTCTCTGAACTTGAGGTGAAAAGAACTGTATTCTTACATCTTTTTGCAGATTGAATAGCCGCAAGTGAACTATCAATCCCACCAGAGAATAATACTGCGCAAGCTGTGTCTGTGTTGAGTTTCTCGAAGGTACTTATCAGCGTTTTTTTCAAAATATCAAGAGTCTGTTCTCGTGAAATATCCCAGCTTGGTCTTTGATTCCATGATGCAAATGTATGGCTAAAGGATTCTCCAACCCAAGGCTGAGTAATCCTGTGACCTGGTTTCAAGGTTTGTACTGATGATAGCCCTATCCTCCAAAGACTCTTCTTTTCTGTAGCAAAAGCAAATCCACCATCAATTGTTCCATAATAAAGTGCTCCAGTGCCGTCCAATGATCTGAGCAAACTGACTCCTGTGTTGTCGAAAATTACGATAATGGTTCCAAATAGGTCAGAAAAAAGATCATCGTCGTCTTTAAACTCCTTTAGAAGCAGGTTTTTGTTTCGACTAATGATGTAAATATCATCATTAGGTCCTTGAACAGAATGCGGTCCCACAACTTGACATACTGAACCTCTTTGTTTCATTGTACGGAGTGCTTCAAACCCTCTATGTTTGATTGCATCAGACATCCTCTGAAGCAGAAGGTCTGAGTCAACCCCCTCATTTCTGACTAATATACCTGCAATACCCGCCATGGTGCTCAACT
>JAEORI010000287.1 GCA_016840965.1 Candidatus Thorarchaeota archaeon
AGATAACCATGGAGATTCTTGAGAAGGCTAAGAAAATCAGAGGACTAGTGTCAGGCCGCGACCCACGAGGTCTTGCTGCAGCGGCAATCTACATCGCTGCAATAATGTCAGACAGTAGAGTCACCCAACGCGATATCTCAGATGTAAGCGGTGTCACGGAGGTGACAATCAGAAACCGCTACAAAGAGCTGGTGACTAAGCTTGAACTCACTATTGCTCTGTATTCATAGATTCAACCCGGCTGCAGGATCCTGCAGCCACCTTTCATTTTTGTAATTATGCACATCCGTTTCAGTAAGTCATAGGATTTATCTGAATCCTCCATTGGATAATGACCAATCCAGTGGTAAGGGGATACAATGATAGAAGTCATCTATTTCATCATCATGGTCGGGATAATTGCCACAACGCTAGGATGGTGTCTAGATTCAGTCTTCTCGGGAGCTATCAATCCAATCTATGTTAGAGATTTGGGACCTGAAACTGAACATCAATATTCCGTAATTGTTTGTCGAGTTTGTGGTCATGAGGTGAGATATTCAATTCAGAAGATGGAATCTAATGGGGAGGTCAAATGCGATAAATGTGGGAGTTTTCTTACAGAAAGGAAATGAGATTCTTTATCCTCTTCAATGTCTGGCCTTAAATTGCACTAACCTGCACCTATGCCCGTCTATCCTAAATAGGAGACCGTCTATATGGTGCAAACAACAGTTCAGGAGCGTTCTCCATCCATGAAAGAGGAGCACTCCTTCTGGTCCTCGCTGAGTCTACTAACCGTTAGTGGAATCATGTTGCTAATCGGAATAGCATGGCGTGTGGTTGACCAGTTTGTCCTTGGTCTTGGAGACACTTGGATCAACATAATGCCTTCCAAGCTGTTTCCATTCTTGATCATTATTGGGTTCTTCTGGAGATATCGAAGACCGGAGATAGAAACTGCCTTAGGTCTCTCTCGGAACCAGATGCGAATTCAACTTGCTGTTGGACTTGCCATGGGTCTGCTAATCTCTGGCCTGATTGACATCGGAGGCACTGTTGTTTATGGTCTTCTTCTTGATCCCACCTACCCTCTCGACCTTCACATTCTCAATCCACAGCTTCTCGGGTATACACTTCTCTTTTTCTTAACAAATGCATTCCTAGAGGAGACCCTCTTCAGAGGGCTGTTACAGAATGGACTCAAGACTCGTTTCTCAGCTAATATGGCAATTGTACTTTCTGCGATTGCATTTGGTTTCTGGCATGCGGGATGGCCACTATTGAATGGTGGTCCGAATGTTGTTAGAGAAGTATCCATGATGGTCTTTTTCACCACCATCCTAGGTCTCCTTTTTGGTGTCTACTACGAGCGATTCAGTTCTGGCAAGTCACTCATGGGCGTAATTGTAGCGCATACCATCTTCAATTTCGTCAATGAGAACTTCAAGATTGGACCCGAACCCTCAATGCAGGGACCAGACATGGCATTTCTTACACCGGGTCTTCTCGGGACTACACTTGTCATGTTCCTTATTGTCTTCTCCACGTTCTTTTTTGTATTTACACGATACAAGATAGAACACGTTTCATCATTTTTGAGCCGAATCACAGAGAGGGCACAGAACATGCATCAAGGTCTTTCTGGAACCGAATCTACCAAAAATGATAGTTGAGTTGAGGAATGATAATATTGCAGATAGGTACTGAATTAGTAATCCTCTCGAGTTTAGCGACCATGGCGTTATCAGGGGGAATTGGAGTATACCTATTTCGACTTTGGAGGTCCCAGCCGACACGATTGATGACGGATCTACCGCTAGTTTTCGCAATCTCTACTATAGCTCAAGCGGTTCAAATCTTCATTGGGACACTTCCGAACGTTGGATTGGTAGCATTTTCAATGGAGCTATTTCGAATCCGTGCCATCATAATCTGTTTTTCAATAGTTCCAATATTTGGTGCATTGTTACAGATTTGGGCCCCAAGATTCCAGAAGTATCACAATAGGTCAGTGCTCCTTGTGTCAGCGATTTTGATGGCCACTTCGTTAGTTGGACCTAGTGAGGAAATCATCATGGTGATGGTCATCCCCTGGATTCTTGTGTTCGGACTCCTGATGTTAATTACATTCGTTATCACATGGAAAACAAATAGGCTGAAAGAAGTCAGGAGTGAGATCATGATTGTATCGATTATATTTGGTCTAGTTAGTCAAACACTTCGAGTTCCATTATTGGGATCAACATTCTTCTACATTCCAGATGTCTTTCTGATGCTATCGATGGTCTTCATAGCGATAGCTTTCGCAAATCCTTGGTACAAAAGAGAGCTTGGTGAAAAACAACTTGCAGCTCCAGAGATTCAAATGACAGTTGACTATTAGGAGAAAAATAAAGGGTAGGGGTCTTCACTCCTATGCAGGATGGTGAAGATCTCCTCTATTTCTTTGTCACCCAGTTGAAACTCCGCTAGTGTTTCGTTGGCATTATGCCTATGCACTACCTTCAACTACCTCAGCTGTTAGCGGGACTAGTTTAGCTTGGATATGAGTCAGTTCAATGATACTCTCGGTATAAGAACTCCCCATCTTCTTCACAATGGTAGGACCTAGTGATCCAAATTCCTGAACATACTTGAACTCGCCATTATTCCTTCCAACACATTCGTCAAAAGCTCGAGCAAACTCGATTGGATCAATGTCATTATTGAACATCACTGCGATGACATAATTTGCTTGACCCTCTCCAATAGTACCATAGACATTGTAGTCAATGATTTCAGCTCCTGTCACCTTGGTTGCATAAGCAACACCCTCTGTGACATGTGCATCTGAAAGCTTCTCTCCTGTCAGATTGACAGATTTGCCTTTACGACCTATTCTATGAACTGAATAAGGATCTGTGTCCTTGAGGGTCATCATGTCGCCTATCCGGTATCTTGTATAACCCATCAGGTTGGTAAGGACCATCTCATACCTTTGACCCTTCTTAGCTTCGGAGAGTGGTATGACAGTTGGGTGGTCCTTTTCAATTTCTGACTCAGGGATAAACTCAAAATAGTTAATGTGTGGAAGGAGTTGAATACCATTGTCGGTGTTGTCCAACAATGTTGTTCCATATATGCCCTCAGATCCCGCATAATTATCCCAAAGAGTGGCATTTGGCAGCGTGCGTTTCAACCATGGTTTGAATGGATCCGCATCAACACCTGTTGCACCAACCATTATCAGATTTGGCCAGAGGACATTCAGATCCAATTTCCCATCGTCACTGAGAGCTTCTCTGATTCTTGCCTCATGTTTGGTGCCTTTGAATTCCTCAAGAAGACTGGGTCCGTACTCACTCTGCATTCGACGAATGAATGCAAAAATCAGAGTGGTTATACCACCTAACGAGGTGATGTTCTCTGTCACAGCGTACTTGGCATAAGCCCACAGCTTCTCGCTCATCTCGGTAATGTTGAATATCTCTTCACCTGGTTTGATGAGTTTCTTGAGTAATGCGTTGGCGATCATCTCCCGAGAGATGCCGGTCATGTATCCAAGAGGAACTCCGTTTATCTCACCTATCTTCGCTGGTGCTGCGAATGTGAGCATCGTACCATCAAAGACCTTGTTGTTACCCTCCTTTGCATTGATGAACGACATTAAGAACAACATGCTTCCGCCTGTGTAGTCACTCAGACCAGCCTTGCTCAGAGGTAGAGCCTTGGGTCTTCCTGTAGATCCACTACTTTGAACATACCATATCACGGGATCAGATGTGATGATTGGTAGTGCAGGATTCGCCTGAATCTGCTCCCAATAGGGCGTCATTGTGTAATAATCATGAAGTGGGACTGTTTCACTAAATTGCTCATGGTTCCGAATGTTGGCATAGTTGTTATCCTTCCCAAACTGAGTCTGACTGTGTCTATCAAGTATTGACATTAACTTGGTCTCAGTCAGTTCAATTGGATTGTTCAGAATTTCAGCAATGGTCTTTGCTTTTCTTTTTGCTAACAATGGAATTAGCTTGCTGATCACTCCCATCAGCGAACCATGCCTCCATGTGATTCATTGATGCGAAATGACCAAACTCCATTCTTTCGATTCGACATCTAGTCTTGCCTCCTTTGTTTTCTGGAGATATCTCCAGAAATCGCATAAACCAGAAATAGTACAAAGAATACTAAGTTCCTCTGTTTGCCTCACTTACCTCCTATGAGCTTTGAAAAACTAATAATAAAATCAATGAGTATCAGCGTTTAAATTTTAAGTTCTAATATTCTTTTTATTACGTATTAAAGGCGTATTCAATCTTATTTTTTAATTATAACGTCGAAAAGTGCAATCCGAACCAGCTACTATCTCATTGTTCTTAGGCTCACAATACCCATTGAACTATTATTAGCGCCTTTTTTTCTTCGGGCGATGAAACAGCGTGCTAGTTTTCAGATCTTAATAAAAAGATGCACTTCAGTTGCAGAAAAGGACCTTGGAAATTATAGAAAAGAGAATTGAAACAATTAAAAACGATATTCTTACTAAAGAGAACTTAATATCTATACGCTGGTTCTCATAGGGCTTTAAAATCGAAAAGAAGCTCTTTGTGATGTCATTCATATTTAACCTAATCTTCGTAAAGCTTTGTGTACTAATTCTTTCTATATGGTGCATAAGTATGCTTACGCAACTTGAAGATCAACTACTGGCGGCTCATAAAGAAGTGAATGTTCAAGGAATGGTAGATGTCACCCTGCCACTTCAGGTCATGTTTAACAGTGCAGATAGAACTATCCTCAAGGCGAGATTACGATATCACTCAGAGGATAGGGATGCAAGCCTGATTGTGATTGTCGGACTTCGAAGTGAAATCCTTTCTCCTTTCCCACGGTTCGACATAGAACGGAAAGGGAGGTACTTGCCTTGCGATATTCCGGGAGTTGTACCTGGACTTGCACTCATGGCTTCATCAATTAACAATGGACTTGCACTCAGTGCCATTGCCAAAGACGATGCAACAAGATTGGTGTTAGTCTTTGAGGGTCTATCAGGAAAGAAAGGGGGTAGCTTGAAAGCTCTGTCTGCAGCAGTCAGGAATTTCATGCTGCGTTGGACAGAGTGGACTGATGTCTTGCTTGGAATAATACGACGCGACCTTATTGTTGGAAGTTGGGACCTTGACTGGAGGGAATTCCTTGCTGGAGAATCCGGCTTCATTACAATGCATTGGTTTCGTCCAATGACATACTCGGAGAGAGAACTAGCTTTACAGAGAGTATTGGTAGCATCGAAGGCACTCTTAGCATCAGTGCTTGGTGGTAATAAATTAAGAGACCCTATGATTCTAGGGTTAAAGGAATGGCTAGATGACCTTGAGCCGCTACCAGAGGTAGTTGGTGGAGCCCCAATAGGGGAGGAGGTTGAAATCTAGGTGCAAGTTGATGAAGTCCTTCAGGACATCCCTCGGACTCCGTTCATGATCCCTCAAATAGCATGGCTTGCAGGTGCAATAGCAGGATTGAAAATTGTAGGGAAAAGAACTCCTAATTGGCTCTGGCAGGAGTTCTATGATGACATCTTCCAGATGATTCAGTTGGTGGGAGTCGTCCCAACTGCAGATCCAGGTTCAGCTCCTCCGGAAGGAGAAGAATTTGTTGGTTCTGCGTTTGAGGCGCTAGGCGGTTATGTAAGTGTAGCAGGCGAGATAACTCCCGAAGGACTCTATTTTAGAGTGCCACTTGCAAGTCAACAAAATATCATTCAACTACTAAAAGGATTAACAGTTCTAAAGTATCATGGGGAAATTGTCATACCAGCATTTGACCTACCCGCATTTCTTCGATCAGTACCTATTGAAGGACCAATAGCAGGACTGTTGGAAGAAGAAGAGATTTCATAAAATGGGAAATGCTCAATTGTCCCATGGATCAGTGAACCTATTTTCCTTGAATATTCTCTGGAACGCAGTCATCTTGTATGTCTTGTAAGATCTCAACCTTGCTGTAAATGATTGAGTAGTAATCCGATTTTTCCTATTGCCTCCAGAGAGTTTCTCTCTTATCACTCCTCCAACAATGTCTGTCTTATAGGGAGGCAATCGCAGATATGCAACCATGTCTACTGATCTATCAGTGAAAGCATGGACATAGGGAATCTGAGAGATCATCCAATCAATGAACGATTCCCTTAAACTATGCTCCTTGAATCTGCCTACTACAAGCATTCCTTCAGGCAATCCACAGTACTCAAGTGCAGGCGTATAGAGCAATCGTAAGACCTTTTCTTCAAGTAAATTTCGAAGATAACGTCTTGCAGTTCTTGGGACAAATCCAAGTTGCTCCAACATCCACATTCGAGTTTCACGCAATCCTCTGAACACCCACATCGGACCAAGAAGGTCAATTTGCCTGCCCGTTGGTGTCAGAGGGGGGGTTTTGCCATACTTCGTTTCTCTGAATAACCAAGAAGAAGGTTTCTTGCCGCTTTTTATAGCGGGCTTCCATGGTTGAAGAATCCAAGCACCATTCTTCTTGTCATAGAGATCCAGGCTCATTGAAATTAACTCAGAATCAGCAATCATCTGTATTGTGTTGGGAGCTAAGGCGATGGAAGGTCCTTTACTTTTTGATGGTTCAAGATGAACAGTGCAAGCTTTTTGACTTGATTCACTCAAGATCATCCTTTCAAAAAGTCCATCACTTACTAAACTCGACTTCTTTGTTGCAGTAAAAACAAATCGATATTTGAGACCAAGTTTTGCGAGTGTAGGGAGATAAGTTTCAGTAAGAATCAATCCCAACCGACGTAGTGTGTAATGAGCCATTCTTCTTTTGGTTCCGGTCAAGGTGTCAACTTCTGACGCAACAGGTCTGCCAGCTCTTTCACTAGAAGACAGGTATTTGCAAATTTGGCTAAGTGGCTCATAATCAAGTATGTTTATGTTGCCCCTAAACATCTTCAACATTGCTTCATGTTCTGAAGCTGCTGGTCCATCTGGACGTAGGGCATGAATGTTCCATTGCGTTAAGGTCATACGCTGCAAATCGATTTCATCGAAAGATGTATTCCTTGCCCCTTTTCTAGCATTTATTTCAAGAAGAACTTCTGAGGCAATCTTTCGTCGAGATTCATCAACAGCTTTTTTTGATAACGCTCTACTCATGCTGAGAGACCTTAGCCATTTATCGATGATGTCAGATAGTGGATCTTGAGGAGCAAGAGCTCTATCTGTTAATGGATTCTGAATAAGGACTTCTTTAATGGTTTTTTTTATACTAAACGTATCCTCAAGGACATCATCAACCGATTTATCTGACAATAAAGAGTTGTAGATATCTTGAAGACCATCCAACCGTAACTCTTCCACCTTTATTGACCAGAGAGGTAATAACCATGGATTGGATTTGCCAATGAAATCCGATACAATGTGAATCGTGAATAAAGCCGCAGACAGAGAATCAAGACCTTCAGGAACGAGCGGCCAGTCATAATCCTTTGGAGCATCTTCTAGCACAAACCTGGAGAAAACATAGGACAGGGTATCAGTTTCCCGAGGACTTAGATTTGCAGGAAAAAGTGATTTGACCTGTTCTTTAACAGTTGAACCAGATGGCTTTAACGGCCTCATTTTTGTAGTAACTTTCTCAGTGACCTCTTCATAGCCAAGTGCCTTATTGAGGGCTGCTTCCGTACTCGCCTTTTCAGGTATAGGTTTTAGATGGAAAGACTTCTCAAAGAGATTCTTGTCTAATTTGGTAGTTAAACCACCCCATTTCGAGTAGTCTATGAGGAGGTTTCGAAGGATGGTGAGATCTTCAACCTTACGTCCTTTTCTTAACCAGTCAATTGTAACAGTCGCTCTTTTGCCCATTTTCATCACATAGTAGCGAAAGCTCCACTTATCATTATAGGATACATACCTTAGGAGCTTATTAGTACCAATCAAGACTATGTTTCATGAGGCAAAATCAGTTAATCTTGGAGTTCTTGTCTTCTGTTCCCGATTATATTGTTCCAGCGCTTCAAGACACCCTATCAGAGAGTCTATGGGACACAACAAAGGATGAATCACTTCACATCATTCTGCGAGAACCGTCTCTTTTAGAGCTTGCAAGACGAAAAGAACCAGGAGTCCTTTCATATTGTGACAAGCTCCTTCTGTCTGATGATAAGGAATGTTGGTTCACTGCTTTGAAAGTGTTGGAGATTTTAAACACTTATGATGCAGTGCAAAAGTTACTTGTTTTGTGTGGATATTCTGGGACTGAAGATAGGAGAGTGGTCATGCATATATTAGCACGGGTGTTGACCCCAGCTCATCAAGAGGGATTCAGACGGATTCTTAGATCGATGATTGCACCCGGCATACTAGATGTAACAGGTTGGTCAAACACTGCACTGAGTGTACTAAAAGCGGTATGTGATGAACAGAAAATCGAAGTCGAAACATCTCTTCACTCTTTAGCGCGATTATTTAGGAATGAAGAAACTGACAAGTTTGAAACAGTGTCACTACAAATACAAACCACAGAAAGGAATAATGTATAGTGTGTCATGAGGAAATGACAAGCAATCACACGTTTCACTCATTTTCTTTTGGACGAAGACGGATTTGACTTATCAGCCCAGTTACATCGTCATCCCAAACACCATCACGCAACCAGAGTCTCTGATATAGATCATTCACATATCCAGCATATGCAGAGATAGGCAAAGCTCTAAGAGTTATTTCATTCTCAGAAGCGATTTTCGGCAGATCAGTGATAAAATTGAAAGCGATATCCTCAGGGATTCGTGCAACAATATGGCATGACTCACCCCCATTTGATATCATAACGTTTGAACTTGGAGCATTTTTTAGAAACGATCTAGCTAGAGAACAGATTCGACTAGGTTCTCCATTTGCTACCAAACATATTGAGCGAAGTTTCTCCATCGAGAAGAAATATTGCGGCAGAATCACTTTTTGCTCTATTAGTTTATTTAATGATGAATTAAAACTTGGTTTACTTACTCCATAATATTTCAGGACCATATTATAATTAGCAGACCCAAGGTAGACGCCCCATGATATTATATCTAATATTACTGAGTCCTTCCTTGTAAGCGAAACTGGAATATTTCCTGGCCACTTTCCAAATTCATTTATCAGTTGAGCAAAACTACGACTTCTTTCCAATGATTTTCCAAGAACTGACACGTTCATAGACCATTTTCTTTTTTGCGAGCTGTATAATTCTAAATTGAACTTGCTCATCTCCCAATCAATAAGATGAATACTTGGAACTAACCTAATTACTTGTTCAGTTGCTGTGACTGGTACGGTCAGCACCTGAAGATAGGGTTGTTTTTCGCTCTCATAGCTGAGTCGAGCAGAATACTGAAGATGTTTGTGTGGCCATTTATGAGCTCCACCGATGTATACCATTGTCTTCAGACCAAGAGAGTCCTTTTGAACGTGGCCTCTTGCAATTAGTCCTTGTGTAACCATTGCAAAACGATCTTTCCAAGCATGTTTTGATTTTTTAGCTTCAATCTTTGAAATTGGCAGTTCAATAGTAATTCCTACCTTTTCATTCAACGATTTTGCATAATCAACAACAGAACCAGTCCAATCAGGATAGAGCTCATAGAGTTTAAGCCTAATTGCATTCAATGGATTCTGCTCTACAACTTCTGATTGCGGGCGATGTGTCATTTTTGACAAACCTTTGTCTGCCTGCATCATTAATCTGACATAGGGAGGTGGTTTCACTTCATCGATTAGACATCTTATATGACCCGCAGCGAGTTGTCTGAAAATGCTCACAGAACGGTATTTTTGGTTGAATTCTAACGGATCAATTTTGGGGATGTCTTCGATTTGTGTCCAAGCAAGGAACGCCATGATTTGTCTTCGTGCATTCTCTGGAAATGATTGGGGAACAAGTTGGTCTAAGGTTTCACCCATCGTCTTTCTAATTGATAAGTTTGAAATGCTAACGTCTTGTAAAAGTCTAGACAGTAATTCCCATGTTGGAGGTTCTGAATTCAAAATATCAAGTACGTGTGGTTTAGTTTGCTCCATGAATATTTCATCATGAACTATCCAATCCTGCTTCATCTTTAGGATTGATATTTCAAAAGGCTGAACTAAATGTGAGTTGAGGATTTCCTTTGAAACAGTGTCTATTATAATTATTAATTTCTTATCGCTATCCCTAATTTCATGAACTGTAAACATAGCTTCGGGATGATCTAAAACAACATGTGAAAGCCACCCATCAGTGCTTGGAGGGTACATTATCTCTGACCGATTGTTTTCAGGCGTATATCCAAATCTTGCTATTATTAGTGGTCGAAAAAATATCTCTAATTTAGATAAGAGATCATTTGCGTCCATGGATTCCACGATTCTAAATCTAAGATCTTTAGTATTTTCAAGAATAGTACCATCATTAAGGGAAATAGCTGGACCTGTTTCTGTATAATATAATGTGCCAAACTCGTGTTCATTTTCCTTTCTGAATATTTGCACAGGGAATCCGGTTTTGTTTTTTGGCATGACCAACAGCAATAGATGATGTGCTTGAAGTATATATCAACTACTATAAACTTGGACACGAAAAAAGTGAGTAAATAAAATGGAATATCGGAGCACGAAATAAAAAGCTCCGATATACGAATTAACTATAGTTTACCAAGGTTCTGGAGGAGCGTGATCTGGATCACACTTTAGTGTGAAGTAATCAAAGGGAGACTCTGTAACCTTGTTTGCGTTGCTATATTGGGTATTGCTGTATTTGTACATATTTTATTCCCAAATACTAACACAGTGACAATGCGTTAGTGAAGCACAGCTTTTTCCTTGCTGATTCTACCAGAGATATCGGTGCCCAATATCTCAAAAAATCAATATTCAAGGAAGAATTGTTGACATGCTTAAAAGGAAAGAGAGAGTACAGAATAAGCTATATTGATTAGGAAATATGTAAATATATTTGAATGCGGTTATTAGAATCGGTGGAAACTGCTTTAGAATCAATTAGAAATTTCGCAATGAATATGAAAATTACACATCCAACCGAACCAGGGTAAGCAATTAGAACAAGTTGGCTTCAATGAATATCCCTCAAGCAGATTCAAAATGGGAATGTTAAGAGATAATTCAAATACCGCTTTTTGTATTATGTTCCCGACAGGGTGGTGAGAAGTGCATGGTCCGGATTGCTCATATCTCTGATTCCCATCTGGGAAGCTCACTTTTCCAGTTAACAGAGAGACGAGAAGATGCTCGAGAATGTTTCAAGAAAGCTATAGAGATGGCTATGAAGCACTCACCCGATCTACTTGTTCACACGGGAGACCTCTTTCATTCGCACATGCCAGAGAATGATGACATCAACTTCGTAATTGACCTGTTTAAAGGACTTAAGGATAAAGTCCACTTACTTGTACTCCAAGGAAACCACGACCAACCTTATGGATATAGGTACAGCCTTAGCCCTCTACGAGGTCTCGAAACTATGGACCTCATTATAAGTACTGGAGATAACCCTTATAGAAAATTTACAGAAGTCTATGATGGAAAAACTGTAGAGATACATCTACTATCATGGATGCCAAGTCCTCAGGTCGATCATTATTTGAACTCAATAGAACCGAAGGAGAAACTTGCCCTTTTCTTTGCGCATCACATTCAATCTCCAACTGAAAACTTGCCAGTACATTTCAACTACTACGGTTGTGGACACAAGCACAACCATTGGCTAGATGAGGAGTACGATATTGGGAGACCTGGATCAACCTGCTTTGTAGATTGGAACAGAGAGATGCGAGGACGTAAAAAGCTGATTATCATTGATGTCGATAATACGGGGAATGAATACACTGTGCAGCAACTCAACGATGTCCGAGAATTCAAGTTTCTCACCGGAGTTGATATTACAGGGATGAAACCAGAAGAGGTGAATGATTCCCTGAAACACAGTCTCGATGGCCTCTCACCAAGAAAGACGAAACCGATAATCATCATGCAGGTGAATGGGTTAATTGATCCTGAAACTGAAAGGAGCATCAAACGCTCTGAGATTCTCAAATACGGAGAGAAAAAACACGACCCCCTTTTCCTTCATATTGAGCCTAACTGGTCGTCCGTTGCTGCAAGATCCGTAAGTCTCTCGGAGCCATTAGACATAGAAGCTTCAATTATGGAGTATCTGCATCAGACTAAAGATAGACAGGCAACAAAGATTCAGAAAATCTTACCCAAGTATTTTGGAGGTGAGAGTAAATGATTCGTCGTCTCGTTCTACAGAACTTCAAAGTATACAAAGACCAGGAGTTCATATTCGATAAAGGAACAACTGCGATAGTCGGACCAAATGGATCTGGAAAGACGTCAATATTAGAGGCAATAGAATTTGCTCTATTTCGCGTGGTTACACGCAAAGAAAAGAAGGTACCAAAGCTTGAGGAGCTAATAAATCACCAGAGCAAAAGAGCGAAGGTCGAGTTGGAATTTGTCGCGCCGATTAATAGGAGAACCTACAAAGTCGTTCGCACAATTCATCCAGGTGAAACAACAGCGGAGCTGTTTCTCGCTGGAACAAGGAATCCAGAAACTAGTGGAGCCACACGTGTTGATGAGCAGATTGAGGAGCTTATTGGAATGGACCGTCACGCGTTCTCAACCCTCACTTATGTTCGTCAAGGAGAGATAGATAGACTGTCCAGAATGACTCCAAAGGGACGCCGGATGGATCTTTATAGTATGATGGGACTCTCAGTCTATGATAAGGAGAGTTCCAACATTCAGAAAGAGATCAAGAAGATAGATGGGGAAATCAAGAAAATCGAAGATGCGAAAGAGCGACTTCAGGTGGTGAAGCAATACCTTCCCGATACAAAAGAAGTGGAAACTGCTCTACTGGCTCTTGATAAGCTGGAGCAGAGCGGAGAAGAACTAAAGAGTGTTAGAGAGGTGATTCAGAAAATCAACAAGACTCTCTTAGCCATCAAATCCCAGCTTGAATCCCCAGAGCTATCACTGAAGCATGGAGAACTGATGGAAGAATCGGAAATCACAAAATATCTCAAATCACTACTAGAAACAATTCCAGATGTTGCTGAAAATCAGTTACGGCCGCATATAAGGAGTGAAGCAAGGAGTCTGTTCCGTGAAATCTTTGGAGACCGATATTCTGACTTGATCATTGATGACGATTATGAGATTGCATTATATGATTTACACGGGAACAGGGTTTCTTTAATGGCTGCCTCAGGGGGAGAGGATGTCTGTGTTAATTTTGCATTGCGAGTCGCTGTCAATACAGCTTTACAAAAACATTCAATCACAAGTCCTCCACCAGGTCTCATAGTCCTTGATGAACCAGGCGCAGGTTTGGATGCTCAAAGAAGGCGTTGGTTGCCAGAAGCTATATCCCGGCTTGATGTTGTAGACCAAGTGATAGTTGTCACGCATATGGAAGAAATGAGAGGTGCAACAGACCACGTCATCTCACTAACACCACAAGGAAAAGGAAGACAGCCACTGGTTGAGGTAGAGTAGCAATTAACTATCTTCAAACAGGTATTGCTTTACATCTTTAACATTCTCGCCCTTTGCAATTAGACTTCTGAGTTTGAGGGCAACTTTTCTACTTCCGATAGAGATGGCACCAACAACAACATCATCCTTGAGAACAGCTTTGAAGTATTGACCAGCATCAACATCAACTGAAACAATAGTTTCATATTCCAGAGACTTAGGATTTACAATCCCGATACTTGTCAAATCTATTCCTACGACCTGTAGTTGGTTGGAGGGCGTGATTCCACTGAATTTTGTACTACCAAATTCCATCATATTTTGAGCTGCAATTCGAGAAGAGGCTGTAGCCCAGGGAATGATGCCAAACCACTGATTATTCCATTCCATACAATCTCCAGCGGCGAAAACATTCCTTGCGGAAGTTTGCATATAATCATCAACAGTTATTCCATGGTGATATTGTATGCCTGAGTTCTTGGCGATTATAGTATTGGATCGCACTCCAGTAGCAATAACGACCAGATCACCAGCAATCACGTCATTCTGCGCAGAAATAACACCTGTTGCATTCTCATTCCCTAAAATCTCCCTACACTCAAATCCAAAAAGAACCTGAATCCCTTTCTTCTCGATTTGTTTTGTCAAAACTTTACTACCTTGATCATCCAACTGAATTGGTAATAGTCGGTCCTCATTGCCAACAACAATAGGATCGCCACCGATTTCTTTCATCGCTGCGGCAAGTTCAATTCCAAGAATACCTCCACCGATGATTATTTCTCTTCCAGCCCCTTTCACCGCTTCACGAATATCGAGTGCGTCATCTAATGTTCGGATAACATGTACATTATTCTTATGAAGACCCTCAAAGGGGGGAATGAATGGACGACAACCTACAGCAATCATTATGGAATCATATGGCGCATAGTCCATAGAGGTTGATATCACAGCCATTCTTTTAGTATCAATCTGGAATACAGGTGTTGAGAGGAAAAGGTCAACATCATTCTTCTCATACCAATCGAGGTCATATCGAATGGTTTCTTTGATTGTGCGACGATTTGCAACAAGATCTATGAGATTAGGTCTGGGATAATATGGATGACGCTCATCAGTGAAGACATCAATCTCTATGCTCTGGTCTTTGTCCCGTATCTCTCTGATTGCAGTTGTGGCTGCAACACCATTCCCAATAATCCCAATTCTTGTCACTACATCACGCACCTATCAACCTCGAAATATGCAATCCCTTATTGAGTATGTCGAAATGCAGAGCATTGGAGAAATTATCTATCGCACCATTTTTTTAGTGCTAATTTAACCTAAGTAACTATGGGAGAGATGAATTCTAGATTCCAGTTGACAAAGGCAATTCTATTTGATATGCATAAGACAATAACAGATGTTAGTGAAGGGTTCATCACTCTCTCTAGAAAAGTAGCTGATAGTGTCGGAATCGATTTGACAAAACACACCGACTACGAGATTCTCGATGCATTTGAGAAACTTAATACATGGTCCAGTAAATATCAGGTTGAGAATGATGTAGATATCCACTTTGGAGATGAGGTGGAACATTGGATAGATGCAAATAGAATAATGTTTGAATCATTGGGGTTTGAAGGCATCTCTGATGATGTACTTATACTGGTTGAGCAAAGATGGAAAGAACTTCTAAAAACGTGGGAAACTCCAAGACAAGACGCAACAGAAGTATTGTTTACCCTATTTGATAGAGGGTATCAACTTGGGATTTGCACCCGTCGGCCGGATGACCCACATGAGCTTTTGAGAGAATGGGGAATTCTTGAAATTCTATCAACGGTAAAATGGACTTTTGTTGCAGGATATGCAAAACCTCATCCATTTACCTTAATCCTTGCAGCTAGTGAGATGGGTGTGAATCCGCTACGATGCGCATTTGTGGGAAACTCTGTTGATGCGGACGTGTTTGCAGCTAAAAGAGCAGGAATGATTCCAATTTTAACTACTTGGTCAAATCCCGAAGAAGAGAAAAAAGCACCGGATGGAACGTATGTAATAAATGACCTCTCAAAACTGCTTGATATCTTTCAAGGACCAACTCCCTAAGACTGTCACTTTTCCGTCTTGATTGAATTAGTTTCATCGTCATTTGATTCTACATCTTGACTTTTAGTGGATGGTAAGATACCCCTTACTTTACGGATAAGCCAAGTCTTGAATGAGTAACTAATGCGAATTGGTAGAATCAAGCTATTTAGAAGAACTCGAAGCACCTTGTTCTTCATCGTTGCTCTTTCAGGATATCCGATATATGCAAGGCCATGTTCCTTTAATATATCTTCAAGTGCCACAACGAATGCTTCCTTTGCCATAGCAGTGAGATTAAGCCCCTTGAATACATCACTGGCACGGAACTCTTTTCCATCAAGGACGCTCTTCCATTTTAGGTACTTGGCTTTCTCAGTAATATCAGTCAACGAATAGGCGATCTCGCCAAGGTATGGAACCAGTACTTTCTGAATCTCTGTTGGAGTGGGTTCGGAGGATAGTTCATAATGCAGTTTAGCAATTGCAGATAGTTGTTGAGCTGGAGGATGAAACCACAACAGATGCAAGAGACCCTCAACCTTTCTTAGAGTCGTTTTGTCCTTTTCCTCAATGTGATCTGGAATTTTGTCAAGAACTTTCTCTTTCGCTTTTTCAACAGTACCTCCACTAAGCTTTCTCCAAATTCTATCGAGTTCAATGACGGACGTAGCATATCGATGGAATTTGAAGTCCAAGAAT